>JAMDCL010000140.1 GCA_023489065.1 Deltaproteobacteria bacterium
CATGTTCAGGTAGGTATAGGCACGCTGGGATTCATTGATAACCATCTTTTCCGGGTTTATGACGAGCCGTATCGTCGTACTATTGTTATCCAGCAGCAGTTCTTTGATTTTAACCATTTTGACGTAGAGTTTCTCGATAGAACCGTAAACTTCGTCCTTTGGAAAAGGGATCCTCGTCAGCCTCTCTGCGGCAGGTCTGACAATCTTTGCTATTTTTCTGCCTATGTTGAAAAACTTGTCCATGTACCATTGAAATATCTCGGGAAAGCTCAATAGTCTTATGGTACTGGCTGTCGGTGCACAGTCGATGATTACGGTATCGTACTTACCTTCCTGCTGAAACTCGAGGAGTTTGAGCAGACTGAATAATTCTTCCATACCGGGCAGTGTTGCAAGCTCATCCGACATCAATTCATCAAGTCCCTGACTCTGAAGAAGGGCTTTCACATAAGATTCTATTTTACCCCAGTTGGCAGCTATCTCTTTGTAAATATCTATTTCCTGGCCATACAGGTTTTCCCTTAATTTTTGAGGGGTATTGCCTATCTGGATGGCGAACGCATCGGAAAGACTGTGGGCAGGGTCCGTGCTCAAAACAATCGTCTTATGCCCGAGTTCAGAGGCAAGCACGGCAGTAGCGGCAGAAACCGTCGTTTTGCCAACCCCGCCTTTCCCTGTATAAAGTATTACCCGCATATATTCGTTTTAAGTTCTTTTTAGAGAAGGGTCAATCATAATCTTACAAATATCAGCGACCGTTCTTATAATACAGTATCATTTCCTGAATCAATGCTTCTATCGTATACGATGCAGGCTGGATCCTGACCTCGAGTCCCATGTCATGGACGGTCTTCGCTGTTATGGGACCTATGCAGGCTATATCTGCATGGTCAAGCATGGAAAATGCATTCTCGCCGAACATATCGAAGAAATTGGTTACGGTTGATGAACTGGTAAAAACAGCGATATCCACGCCATCCTTGAGATAGGGAAGCATGTCCTGCCTTACTTCTGCCCTTATTGTCTTATAAACAGGGACGACGTCCACTTCAGCTCCCATCCTTTTCAATTCATCCACAAGGACCATCCGCGCCGTTTGAGCCCTTGGGATAAGGATTTTTTTCCCGCTTACCTCTCCGTTCAGCAGAGCAATTAGCCCTTCTGCCCTGAACTCATCCGGCATCTGGTTTACCCTTATTTTTAAATCCTCTATTGCCTGTGTGGTCTTGGGACCGATGGCCACTATCTTTGCATCCCCGATTGACCGAACATCCCTTCCGGATGTCCAGAGCCTGTCGAGGAATCTTCTTACCGCATTTGCACTGGTAAATATGATTATATCGTAACTGCCAAGCTTTTTCATGGCACTGTCGAGGGGCGAATAATCGTCGGGAGCGGTAATCTGGATACTCGGCTGCTCAATGACAAATGCACCAAGCCATTCGAGAGATTGTCTGAGGATTGAGGTGTCCTTCTCCATCCGGGTAATCAGTACCTTCTTGCCGAACAACGGCAGCTTCTCGAACCAGCAAAGTTTATCATGCAGCGTAACAACCTTACCGATGATGATAAGCGCCGGTGTCATGAAAGGCTTATGCCGTTCCTCCAGTATATCTGTCAATGTGCAAACAAAGGTTGACTGCATGGGCATCGTGCCCCATCGTATGACACCGACATGGTCCTGCGGGTCCCTCCCCTTACTGACAAGCTTCTGTGCTATTTGTTTTATCTGTGCAACACCCATCAATATGACAATGGTGTCGATTTTTGCTATGGCATCCCAGTTGTGTTCATCAATCCCGGCTGCCGTGTGTTTATGGCCGGTTATTACCACTACGGAAGACGACAGATCGCGGTGAGTCAGAGGAATTCCGGCATAAAGAGGAACCGCATTTATCGACGATACTCCGGGAATAATTTCGAAGTCGATACTTTCATCGGCAAGTGCAACAGCCTCTTCTCCGCCCCTTCCAAACAGAAACGGGTCTCCGCCTTTCAGCCTTAATACATTGGAACCGGCCCTTGCTTTATCTATAAGAATCGTGTTGATCTCATCCTGGGATTTTATATGTTCTCCTGCCATTTTCCCTGCGTAGATAAGTTCGGCCGATGGGTTTGCATACCGGAGTACCTCCTGATTGATAAGGTGATCGTACACTATCACATCGGCAGTTTTTATATGATTGATAACCTTCAGGGTGAGGAGTTCCGGATCTCCAGGCCCAGCACCGGCTATGTACACTTTCCCCCTCTTCATACCTGCTGCCCCGCAAATCTCGATGCACCGGATTCCAGCAGTTCTTCAGCAAGCCGGACACCGGTGTCGTATGCCTGCTCCCTGGTTCCGCTCATCGTGCTTTGATAAAATTCAGTACCCTTCATGTCCGCAATAAATCCTTCGATTCGAATAGAATCGTTTATGACGTCGGCGTGCGCTCCGGCAGGTATCTGGCAACTGGCTCCCAGGCGGGTTACGAACCCCCGTTCTGCCAACGCCCGGTAAAATGTCCGTGTGTCATTCAACCGATCGAGAAAAGGCCTCAGAGCGATAGCATCTTTATGTGCCTCTATCGCTATGATCCCTTGTCCGGCAGCGGGTATTATGCTTAATTTTTCCATAAATTCCGGCTTTATCCCGAGCCTGTTCATGCCCGCATACGCGATGACAATGGCATCGAACTGTCCCGACATCAATTTCCGTATCCTGGTATCTATGTTGCCTCTGAGCATAGCAAACTTCAATCCTGCATTTATCTTCTTCAACTGTACTATTCTCCTGAGGCTCGTTGTTCCAATAACGGCATCGGGTTTTAAACCGGCCAGCGTTGTCCTCTTGTTGAAAACAAGCGCGTCCCACGGCTCTTCCGCAGGCGGGGTCGCCGCTATAAAGAGCCCTTCGGGTATCTCTGCCGGCATGTCCTTCATACTATGAACGGCAATATCGATTTCTTTTGACAGAAGTGCCTTTTCTATCTCTTTAACGAATAATCCTTTACCACCGATATCGGTCAGCGATACATCCTGTATGGCATCTCCCGACGTCTTTATGATAACCAGTTCTACGGCATTCCCGGCATCAATTTTTTCAAGGAGTGTCTTTATGTAATGAGCCTGCCATAACGCAAGCTTGCTGCCCCTTGTACCAATCCGTATCTTCATATCTTAAATATCTTCTTCAACAACGTTATGTCCTTCAAAACTTCACCTCGCGTATGAACATTCTTTATCTCTGTTATCGGTTCATGCAGTATCTTGTTTATGATGCCCCTGGACATGGCATCAAGGATTTCCCTGTCCTTTTTAGAAGGGTTTTCGAACTTCGAGATCGCTTCTTTCAATTCCTGCTGCCGTATCGACTCGAATTTGTCCTTCAGCGAAACAATCGTCGGCACCAGGGACAACTCACCAAGCCAGTTCAGGAACCTGTTGACCTCTTCCTCGATGAACCTTCCTGCCTCGTTGGCTGCTTTTTCTCTTTCACGCATATTCTGGCTTGTAACACCCTTGAGATCGTCTATGTCGAAAAGGAAGATACCTTCAAACGAAGATATCGAAGGCTCGATGTTCCTCGGTACGGATATGTCTATAAAAAAAAGCGGTTTGTGCTGCCGAGCTTTCACAATCTTCGCCATCCTGTCATTCGTTATAAGATAATGATCGGCGGATGTCGAACATATAACGATATCGACCTCCATCAGCTGATCGTACAACTCGTCGAATTCAACCGCGCTGCCTTTTAACCGTACGGCAAGCTCCGACGCATGTACATAGGTCCTGCTCAACACGATCAGTTTTGTCGCACCTGCGTCCTTGAGGTACTTTGCAGCATCTTCTGCCATCTCCCCTGCACCCATCAGCAGGACATTCTTACCTCCCAGTTTCCCGAAGATTTTCTTTGCAAGCTCCACGGCTACGGAACTCACGGAAACGGTGTACAACCCGATCGTGGTAAATGTTCTCACTTTTTTTGCTACACTGAATGCCCGGTGCATGAGCCTGTTCAATATCGGACCGGTTGCGGAGTTATAGGATGCGATCTTATAGGCATCTTTTGCCTGCCCGAGTATCTGGGCCTCTCCGATGACCATCGAATCAAGACTGCTGGCAACCCTGAATACATGGGTTACTGCATCCCTGTCTTCATGAATAGAGAGATAAGAAGAGAGTGTTTTTTTGTCGATATCACCGAACCTGCTCATAATGGCCGTGATGCCATCTACGGCTTTGCCCGCATCATCACAAACAGCATAAAATTCTATACGGTTACATGTCGATAACACAATGGCTTCGGTTATCTCTGAAATCGACAGCATCTCCTTCAGAATGGGAGGAATCTGATCCTCGGTAAAGCTGAGCTTTTCTCTCAACTCTACCGGTGCTGTTTTATGATTTAAACCTACGACAAGCAGTTTCATAACTTAGAAATTGTGATACCCTTTGAATATAAAGTTAACCCCGATAAACCCGAACACGACCAGTAGAAAACAAACAATGGAGACCCACGCAAATTTCTTTCCCCTCCACCCAAGGCTTATTCGGCCATGCAGTATAAAAATATATGCAAACCATATAATCAGCGACCATGTTTCTTTCGGGTCCCAGTTCCAGTAGCTTCCATATATTCTGTCAGCCCATAAGGCGCCCGTTATTATGCCGAGGGTAAGGAACGGTAAACCTATCGTCAATGTCTTGTACGCCAGATCATCGAGTATAAAAAGGGAGGGGAGCCATTTGGTCGTCCAGATAATGCGCTTGTGTTTTAACCAAGTCTCCTGCAAAATATACATAATTGAAGCAACGAACGATAACGCAAAAAGACCGTATGAGGTTATGGATAGCATTACATGGACAGGAAATATATCCGTATTGAAGATGGGGCTTAATTCTTTCGTGCTGGCCTTCAACACCATGAATACAATGGTGAGGATGATTATAAACGGGGTAGAAAAACCAATAATAGAAGTTGTCCCTCTGAATATCACCGACACAAGTATGGCTCCGAAAGCAAGAGCCCATGCAAACATAAGAAGGGCATACTTCAGCGAGAAAATGGGGAATACATCCGACCTCCGGTAAAAAAGCAGGAGTATCACCGTCTGTATGATAACCGCGAGTATCATACTTACCAGAGCTGCTATTTCCAGTTTTTTATTCCGGTAAAACGCATACCCGATGCTCATTGCCCCCGCAATGAAATATAATAGAATTGTTCCTAATATCATTTTATTTTATTAACCTGATAACTTTATGCCTTATTCACGGACATTCACGCCGAACGAATCAAGAAGAAAATCGGGATATTGTATCTCCGGTAAACGATAAAATAAAATTATCCAAATATCTCCGTAACGACTTTGCATCATCCTCTTTTATATAGTGTACCAGCTTTTTCCTCGAAAGCTTATCGAGCGCATGCTCGATGTTCAGATCAACCCCGCTTTTCTTTATTTTCAACAACCTGCTTCTGACCTTTATAATAATGTGAATGAGCTCCATATATTCCGTATTGAGCAATTTATCAATCCTTTTCTTCAAGAGTACCGTTGCATACGGGGCAAATCCATCCGTCGAAACCGATATGGTAATTTTGCCTTTCTTCATCATGGCCGGCATGATGAAATCACAATAAGCGGGCGAATCGACGACATTGGTGAGAATGCGTCTCGTCCTTGAATCCTGAAATATTTTCTTGTTTACGGATCCATCGTCCGTCGCCGCATAGACAAGATACATGCCGGAAAGATCCGAAGACCTGTACTGCCTTTTTACAAGCTTTATCTTATGCTGCCGGCCCAGCTTCGCTATGGGTTCTATGACAGATGGTGAAACAACTGTTACGATTGCGCCGGACCTTATCAACTGCAAAACCTTTCTGTATGCTACATTGCCTCCGCCTGCAACCAGACAAGCTCTTTTATTTATATTTAAAGAAACGGGATAATACTTATTCAAAAGCCCGGTCCGCATTCCGGAGTACAGTATCCGTATCCGCTGACGATGCTATCAAAAATAACAGAAACATGAGTCCTCCTCTTTTTTCATTCAGCATACGCGTCATCTTTTTTCTTCTTAATATACATCTTTTTTCTTCATAGTAAACCCTGCCTGAAAAGGTCATGGCTGATGCTATTTTATTATATTTTGGTATATTTCTTTCGTCTTATCGGACGTGCCCATGTTAAGTATTCGGGACACTATTGCCTCGCAGCGTCTATAGACAGCTACGGCTTCGGCAGAGCGTCCCAGGGATTTATACAGTATCATAAGGCGCTGATAAAAAAGTTCCGCAGAATTATCTATTTCCAGTCCTTTTTTATAAACCAGAATTGCCTGCTCCGGATACCC
>JAMDCL010000107.1:0-3971 GCA_023489065.1 Deltaproteobacteria bacterium
AAGATTGGAGTTGAGCATCTTCGATAGCTCATACAACTTTGCCTGCATATCGATAAACTTCTTTTGTTCCGACTCATCGATAAGGTGTTTCATAAAAACAGCAATATGCCGCGATAATCCGGACAATGTGCGCATATCCTGCCTGCTGAACATACCGCGCTTTTTATTCAGGACCTCAACCACACCGATAATGCGATCCCCGTATTTTATGGGACAAGCAAGAATGTCGCTCGTTGAAAAGCCTTTGTTCGAGCTGACCTCACCCATCCATGCGGGATCTTTTGAAGCATCTTTGGTAAGATAGGTATTGCCGGTGATCGCCACCTTACCGACAATGCCTTTACCCTTTTCAAGCTTTTTCCCCAGGAGGCTTTCGTCCCCGCCTTTTACGGCGATAAAAACCGGGGACCCATCCTCGCTGTCGATGATAAACAGGCTGCCTGCCTTACACGACAGTTCTTTTATGATGAGACTCAGAAGTTCGTTGTAAATCCTATCGATAATACCGGCACCGGACACTCTGCCTCCTATTTTACCTTCTCGAACAAATGTTTTATCGTGTCTTCTGCCCGTTCATTCACTATTTTTAAAACCATAGATTTCACGGAATCATACTTATTTACGATATCCTGAAAATCTTCTTTTTTAAGTTTCATCAGTCTGCTCTGATTGAGCGTCTTTACGGTTGCAGTCCTTTCTTTTCCCGTAATGAGAGCGACCTCGCCGAATATATCGCCTTCGCCGAGTTGGGCGAGTATGACATTGTTGCCGTTTTGGTCCACCGTACTTACCTGAAGCGCACCATCTTTGACCACATACATCGCATCTCCCCGTTCTCCTTCTTTTACGATGATTTTGCCGGCATCGACTACCATAAGACTAAATCTGTTTATAATGTCCGCTCTTTCGTTATAGTTTAAACCGCTGAAAACAGGCGTCATGGCTATGATATTGTCCAGGACACGCTTCTTGTAGAAATCAACCAGTACTTTTGAAACATTGGGATGCCTCTGCGCGGCATCCTCCATGTCCTGTTTTTTAAATTCGTAAACCTCAACCGTGCTTGTAGCTGCGACAGTCGCCTGCCTCTTCCCTCCCGTAAAGAAACCGAATTCACCAAAGAAATCCCCGTCCGAGAGCGTATCGAGCAGGACGTCTTTACCGTCTTTGTCTTTCTTGTACACACTGACAATGCCGGATATGATGAAATAAATGGAATCGCCTTTGCTCCCTTCTTTCACTATGATTGTCTGGTCCCCAAACGTCAAGTCTTTCGCAATCTTGAGTAGATCTTTCAATTCCGTTTCTTCTATCTCCGAAAAGATTGGTACCTTTTTCGTAATGTCCTTGACCGGTTTATTACCCTCTTTGGACAATTTTTTGAGCAGATTATTTTTTTCTTCCTCTGCTTCTTTATTTGTAGAATCGAAAGATAGGATCCGCTCAAGTGACGAAAGGGCAGCTTGCATGTCATTCTGACGAATAAATTTTTTGTATGCCATCATGAAGTTCTTTACAGCCTTTTTTTCTTCATTGATGTTTGCATAACATTCCCCCAGAGAGTTCCAGACCCAGGGATCGTTGGTCTCTATGACGGAAAGTTTTTCGAGTTCCTCGATGGCTTTTTCATAACTACCGTCCATAAGATAGCGTTCCGTATCTTTTCTTATCTTGTTTTTATCCAGCATATTCCCGGTTTCCCTTAACGATCATAAAACCAAAATACAACGTAACCTGAAAAATTGCAACAGCTATGCGTTCGGTGCAATAGTATTGAAACGTAAAAAATATCACTTGCGGATGCCATTGGTATGGGGTATACAAGATAGCAAGATGCATACCTATAATGAAAGTAGGAAAAGCAAGCGGGTAAAAACCAGGCTGAGGGTAAATTGCAAGAGTGACGGTATTTTCTTTTCTGACTTTACAAGGGATGTTGGTATTGGGGGAATAGGGGTAGAAACAGCGACATTGATCAGAGAGGGAACTGTGGTTGAATTATTTCTTCATCTTCCAAACGAAAAAGATCCACTTATCCTGAGTGGAAAGGTAATCTGGTCAAAATCTACAGATGCTCAGGAGAAAACCACGTCCAATGTTGTTATAGGTATACAGTTTGAGAACATGAAACCCGAACATAACAATAAACTTCATAATTTTATCGAAAATCATACAACCGACAGTTCATTGTCATAAACCACAGATTATTTTCCGGCAAAAAATAGACCAGGATAACTGTAAGCCGGATTCTGTTCATTATGGCTATTTATCTGGGACTGCCATTGCTGACAGCCTCAAGCAGCCGACCCGCAGGCATCGGACGGGCAGCCCTCAAGCGCCTGCTTATTCGGTTTTGCTTCGGATGGGGTTTACAGAGCTGCCCTGTTCGCACAGAGCACTGGTAAGCTCTTACCTCACCGTTTCACCCTTATCCCGCCATAGGCGGGACGGTTTGCTTTCTGTTGCACTCTCCTTATGCCGTCTGTGACGGCACAGCCGCCGTTAGCGGCCATCCTGCCCTTTGAAGTCCGGACTTTCCTCCCTGTTGTACCTGAAGGGTAAACAGAGCAGCCATCCATTATCCTGATCAAGGCTATTGTAACCTATACTGCAAAAGAGTCAACCCAAAAGATCCCCGGTCTTTGTCTGTCTTCCATTGGCATAACTGAAGGCATCCATTGTTTTACGGCCGGAAGGTTTTACCGATTTTATTATAAGCACTCCGGCACCGGTTGCCACATGAATGCCCTGCTTATCTATAGTTATGATGCTTCCAGCCTGCTCGTTTGATTTATCATTCAACGCCTCGGTACCACGAACCTGTATAATTTCTCCATTGTGGTATGTCCACGCACCCGGCCATTCGATCAATGCCCTGACCAGATTATGGAGTTCCGCAGCAGGTCTGGTAAAGTCGAGCCTGCCTTCTTCTTTGCTTATTTTGGGAGCTAATGTCGCAAGCTCATGTTGTTGGGCAACAGGCTCGATTTGTTTTCTTTCGAGGAGGTCGAGGGTTTTTAACAGCATGTCCGCACCGAGTACCGCGAGCTTTTCACCGAGTGTTATGGCATCATCGTTCGGCAAGATGCCTACCTCTCTTTGCATCAAAACAGGTCCGCTGTCCATGCCCTCATCGAGAAGCATTACACTGACCCCTGTTATTGTCTCGCCGTTCATAATGGCCCTCTGGATGGGTGCCGCACCCCTGTACTTCGGCAGGAGCGACGGGTGCAGGTTTAAACAGCCGTATGCGGGTATAGGTAAAATATCCGGTGGTATAAATTTTCCGTATGCCACAACAACCAGTGCATCCGGTGCATGGCGCCGTATCCAGGCGTTTGTTTCGCTATTGTTCCTTAACGTAACCGGGGTCAATATGTCTATGTTGTGCTGAAGAGCCATTTGTGCAACAGGCGTAGACTTGTTTTTAAGACCTCTGCCCGCCGGTTTTTCAGGGTTTGAGATGACACCGGCAACATGATGGGATGATTTTATGATGGCATCCAGCGAAGGTATGCTGAACGCGGCACTGCCCATAAATATAATGTTCATGGAATATTGTGTAGACCTTCAACAATAAAAATGCAAATAAAAAACCCTCCCGCTTTCGGCGGGAGGGCATTATGAACAAACTTGTTAATCTTTCTTACAGCTCTTACAGGAACAAAGGTGCCATAACAAGGGTCACCGTTGCCAGCAATTTGATGAGAACGTGGAGTGATGGACCTGCTGTGTCCTTGAACGGGTCACCGACGGTGTCTCCGACGACCGCTGCCTTGTGTGCGTCAGAACCTTTCCCGCCCAATGCACCGGTTTCCACGTACTTCTTTGCGTTATCCCATGCGCCACCGCCGTTGTTCAGCACAATCGCAAAGAGTACACCCACAATGGTTGCAACCATAATGAAGCCTGCAACCGCCTGTGCACCGAAGCCGAATTCCCTGAATATCAATCCTATGACAATCGGTGAA
>JAMDCL010000107.1:3981-6301 GCA_023489065.1 Deltaproteobacteria bacterium
GCCGGGGTTTTCCTTGAACTGTGCCCTGACATCGCTGATGACCGAATAAGCCGCTTTCCCGACAGCCGCTATCGCCAATGATGCGAATATGAATACCAGCATTGCGCCAAGTAACCCGGCAACAAATACATGTACATCCGCAAGGTTGATGGTATGCGAGAGTTCATAAATCTGCTGTGCGGTCTGCCCTATATAAGCTTTCGACTTCATCATCAACTCGCCTACATCATCAAGATACGCATTGAAGAGCAAGAATGCCGCAAGAGCCGCACTGCCGACTGCATAGCCTTTTGTTAATGCCTTTGTCGTGTTTCCGACAGCGTCGAGCTTGTCTGTCTTTTTCCTGATCGCTTCCGGCTGATCGGACATCTCGATGATACCGCCTGCATTATCCGTTATCGGACCGAAGGTATCCATTGCAAGAACATACGCCGATGTTGAAAGCATACCCATGGTCGCGATCGCAGTACCAAAAAAGCCGCCGCCTGTTATGGCGTGGCCAGCCGGGTTATTGGCAAATTCGAGTGCGCTGCCCTTGAGACCAAAGTAGTAAGACATAATCAAGGCAACGCCTATTACTATGGCTGGCAGCACGGTATTCTCAAGTGCAACCGCAAAACCGGTAATAATAACAGTCGCAGGTCCTGTTTTTGCAGACTCGGCAATCTCCTTAACAGGCGGTCTGTAACGGTACTCTGTGTAGTACTGTGTGATGAAGACAAACAGAATGCTTGTTACAATACCAACCAGCCCTGCATAGAAAAACCACATATTGTTGTTCAGCAGAAGGTATGTTGCAAGCCAAAACCCGCCTGCAGCAAGTATACTGGTAAGGTAATACCCTTTATTGAGCGCCTGCATCGGTTCTCCGTCTTCCTTTGTCTTTACAACGAGTACGCCAAACATGGCTGCAATAAGACCAAAGGCCCTTGCAAGCAAAGGGAATAAGATGCCATTGATTCCAAAATGCTGGAAAAGCGCTATACCGAGGATCATGGCTCCGATGTTCTCAGCAGCGGTTGACTCAAACAGGTCGGCACCCCTTCCTGCGCAGTCGCCGACATTGTCACCGACAAGGTCTGCTATGACCGCAGGGTTTCGCGGGTCATCCTCGGGAATGCCTGCCTCAACCTTACCGACGAGGTCTGCACCGACATCGGCGGCTTTTGTATAAATACCGCCGCCAAGCTGTGCAAACAATGCAACAAAGCTTGCGCCGAACCCGTATCCAACCAACATGTATGGTACATGCTGCGGGTTTGCAAGTCCCCCGTAGAGCAGGAACAGTATCGAGATACCGAGCAGACTCATTGCAACAATGGTTATACCGGAAACAGCACCGCCGCGAAGCGATACCTTCAACGCCTCATCAAGGCTGCGGGTTGATGCTGCTGCTGTTCTCACATTCGATCTGATTGCAATATGCATACCCACATATCCTGCGAGGGCTGATGAGAAAGACCCGAAGATAAAGGCTATACCTGTTTTCCATGCAAGGCCCGCATTATGCTGTACACCATAGTAGATTCCAAAGATGATTACAGCCGTGAGGATTGCAAGCGAAATGATCGTTTTATACTGTCTGTTTAAAAATGCGACAGCACCTTCTTTGATCGCATTGCTGATCTCCTGCATCTTCGGCGTCCCCATGTCCTTTTTGAGGACCCAACTCGCCAGCCAGCCTGCGTATCCCAGTGATACGAGACTGACTCCGACAATGAAAGTCAATATTATCTTGGCTACATGTTCCTGTGTCATACTTCCTCCTTTTAAATTTTTATATATTTTTTGTAAGTACTGACAAAATTGCCTGCCATATCCATACCCTTAACCCTGAGCAGTATCAGGGTAACCTCTACAAATGTCCATCCAAAGAACATATACGTTACCATCTCCCGTGTTGAGGGTACAAAAAATTGTATACACCATACAATAAACATACCACCTGCTTCATATAAATTGAACTTCATGTCAATCAAAAGTAACATTGTTGTACTGCACTGGGCAAAAGTCAGGAGCAATTCCGATCTCTGGTAGGCGTCGAAATGGATAGCCGTTGCACCTCCTACGGCATAAGAATAAACGAACGGGAGCAATGCGGGCAGCAGGGTGAGCTGGTTTATGGTGGAGGATGTTATGTTCATGAGGCCCATGGTCGCACCTTCTTTCTTTTTGGCCCAGTAAAAGGCACTCAACTTTTCCGGAAACTCCGATAAGAACGGGGACACCCATTGAATGAAGATAAACTCAGATATACCGGCGGTCAGTGCTATGCTCTTCATACTCCCTATAAACGGGTCTACGGCGAATACCAGGCCAA
>JAMDCL010000005.1 GCA_023489065.1 Deltaproteobacteria bacterium
AATCAAGCCGGGTTGACATTGCAAACCCGGCTTGATTTTATTGTATTGGTTATGCCTGTAGCAGGTTGGATATTGTATTATTATCAAAGTTCTGTTGTTGAGACGATACAAACACATAAACTATCGAATCTGGTCACTGTTATGTTCGTGGCATGCATAACATTCTGCTTGACGTCACCATACTTGGTTTTACATATACCGGAGTTTTTACATGCGACAGTCCATGAATTTTCACGGGCACAGCATATAGATCTGATAAATGACATCTTTCACAGGAGATTTATAGCGCAGGCTATAATTGTATTTCCTTTTATACTTTCCATTAGCGTTTATTTCTTTTCGCTGTATGGCATATATCTATATGCTAAGAATAAAAGGATTTATGAAGTCCTGTTTTATTTTATATATCCCTTTTTATATTTTATGACAGTTACAATCGTTTCCGACAGGCCTTCTTATGCTGGCGGCGGTTATTTCTACCTCGCAATGTTGCCATTTATTATATTGCTTGGGGCCTATGGTTTTGTACAGCTTTGGGATAAAATAGAGAGGAAAGGCATAAGAAATCTGATAGCCGTGATCATTTGTATAGACGTTTTGTCTGCATCGGGAAGCTTTGTCAATTCTATATATACTCATAACATGCTGGGATATTGGGTTAATAAAAATATTCCCCAAAAATCCTCGATATTGATGCTCAATTCATTCAGGCCTGTGTTTCAATGGAAATATTATGTATATCCTATATATACCGAAACCATCAAATGGTCTCCTCCTCTTAAGGATAGTATAAAAGTAATTAATCCCGGCTATGTCATAGCTACGGGTTTTGACGAATACCTTGAAGGGGGGTATAAATATTTTAACCGGTTAATGAAAGAAGATAATTATCATCAAGTCGAAATATTCATGCCAAAATGCACACCATATATCTATCTTTTTTCTACATTCGTGCCAGATGTAAACAGAGGAACAATTTATGTATACAAATATAATTAATTCCGGTTGTAAAAAAACAGATCTGTGGTTATAGAATAAATAAATGAAGATACTTTTGATCAAAAGTGGAAATCTTAACACTAACGCGACAGGCATAACACCCCCTTTAGGTTTAATGTATGTCGCATCGTATGTCAGAAAAATAAGGCGAGATGAGGTTAGAATT
The DNA here is from genome assembly GCA_023489065.1 of Deltaproteobacteria bacterium. The sequence continues at coordinate 1,166 of JAMDCL010000005.1, forward strand.
TTTGACATAAGATTTTATAAAGATCCGATTAATGAGATTCGACGGATTATGCGGGAGTTTTGTCCAGACACGATCGGTATCAGCGCCCTTACGCTTGAAGCGCCTGCAATGTACCAGATTGCCCGTTTTGTAAAGACGATTACGGATGTCCCGGTGATTGTTGGCGGGCCACATGCTACATCTGCACCTGAAACAGTTCTGCAAAACAAAGACATCGATATTGTGGTCATCGGTGAAGGGGAGATTACATTTAAAGAGTTACTCGATAATCTGGATAAAGGTCAGGGGATAGATAAGGTACTTGGTATCGGATATCGGAGAGGCAACGAAATTATACTTACTTCACAAAGGGAATACGTAGATAATCTTGATAAACTACCTTTCCCATCATGGGATTTGATAGATATTAATAGATATGCTCATACAAAGAGTATGAGTACACCTTTTTTTCGATCAAGTTTTTTGCCCTATATGGTAATGCTGACATCGCGGGGATGTCCATTCCTATGTACGTATTGCCACAACATATTCGGCAAAAAATTCAGGGCAAGGTCTGTAGAAAATGTACTTCAGGAAATGGCAGTGTTGATCGAAAAGTATCATATCAGTGATTTTGAAATAATTGACGACATTTCTAATTTTGACAGGGAAAGGATAAAATCTATTTGTTCGGGTATTATAAAGGGAGGCTGGAAGATAAGATTCTCTTTCCCGAACGGTGTCAGGACAGACATGCTGGATGAAGAGATTGTCAGCCTTATGAGAAGAGCCGGGGCAGGAGAGATGTCCATTGCAGTAGAGACCGTTTCGCCGAGATTGCAGAAGATGATAAAGAAGAACCTGAACCTTGAGAAGGTACGACACATGATAAACTTTGCCGCTGACGAGGGAATATTTTTAAGGGGATTCTTCATGATGGGCTTCCCGACAGAGACTGAGGAAGAAATAAAGGCCACAATAGATTTCGCATGTAATTCAAGATTGCATACGGCTTTATTTTTCATGGTGAACATGTTCAAAGGTACGGAGATATACAAACAAGCTCAAGACACCGGAGTAGAAATACCGGAGCTCAACCTTGAGGACTTTGATTATCATGCAATGCCGTTTAATGTAAGTGCAGTATCTGACAAGCGGTTGCACAGGCTTTATTCGGGTGCTTATGTGAGATTTTATCTCAACCCTGTGAGGGTATTCAGGATCTTAAAAACGAAGGCTGTACTGCGTAATTTATTCTACAATCTAACTCATTTTCTTCCAACAATCACTTCAACTCTACTGACGGTGTTATTTCCGCTGAAAGGTAATAAACATACTGAATTGGGAAGAGGAGATAATGCAGATACTTCGAAAACTACTCAATATCCTCCTTTTAAATCATCTAAGAATAAGCCGGTTGGTTTAAGATAGCTTAGATTAACGCAGAAACCCACCGTCTTTGACGTGGGTGGGTATGTAGAGCTGGCCTTGCCAGTTTTCTGTCATTCCCACGCAAGTGGGAATCCAGAAAAAATATTATGGCAATGATAAAGAACTGGATTCTCGTTGGAATTTATCCCGCAAAAAAAGGAGTCTATATTAGATATATTCTTAAAAAAATCTCCCCTGCCCCTCTTTTCCAAAGAGGGGAATTCCTCCCTTTTGTAAAGGGAGGAAGGGATGGATTTTGACCTTCAACGTCCATACAATTATGGACTTATTCATATTTCTTATCCACAGCGGAAAATATTATTATCTTTTGTTCTGTTGGTTTTGAGAGAGCATGAACTGTGTTTCTTTTCTTATTTATCTTTTTGAATTCAACGTCTACCGGTTCAAGAACTAATCGCTGGTTACCTTTGGGTGTGAACAGGTTCTTCAGTAACACATAAAAGTAGTAAGGCAGGTCATTCCATGTAGTCTTCGCCTTCAAGATGCGGAATATCCTTTTCGGGTTAAAGTAGAATCTCATCCACGCAGTGGCATAAAGCCTGTGAAGCTTTTTATCAGATACACTGCTCGCATTGAACGATATTGCATGGTAATCGAAATCTTCATACTTTATGACAGAAGGCATTTTGCCCATTCCCTCCACCTGGTTTGCAAGCTCTGTTCCTCCAAACGGGTTTACAAGAAAAAAGAGTGCTCCATGCATGCGGGACTTGCATGCAAAATCAATGGTGGTTTTCACTTCCTCTTCTGTTTCCGTCGGGAAGCCGAGCATAAAAAAGCCACGTACATACATACCTTCATTCACGCAAACATCTATGATGTGTTGAACCCTCTCAAGGTTCAGGTTCTTCTTTACCATCTTTTGCAGCCGCGGAGTTGCCGTTTCGACTGCTATGGAGACCTCTGCTGTGCCTGCCTGCCGCATCAATCGAACAGCCTCATCGTCAAGCAGGTCTGTCCTGACGCCGTTCGGAAAAGAAAGTGCAACTTTCCAGCCGTTACTTATGATGCCACGCATAATTTGCTTGAACCGTTCCCGATCAAAATTTGAAATATCATCGATAATTTCAAAATCATTGATATGATGCTTTTCTATCAATATCCTCATCTCATCGAGTACATTCTCAACAGATCGAGCCCTGAACGTTTTACCCATGATATTGTGGCAATAGGTGCAATGGAAAGGGCAACCGCGGGATGTTAAAAGCACCATATAAGGGCCATATCCTATAATACTCATACTTGCAGTCTCGGCATATTTCCCCAGTTCGATAAGGTCCCATGATGGAAAGGGTATGATGTCCAGATGCTCTATAGTGTTTCTTCGATGTGTCAATATAGTGTCGTTATCTTTTCTATAGCCGATACCATGAACCATTTCTATGCCCTGACCTTTATCCAGATTATCAAGCAGTTCTTTGAATGTGATCTCTCCTTCTCCGATAATCACAATATCAATGTCTTCGTTTTTCATGACCTCTTCAGGTACGGACGTTGCATGTGGTCCACCGGCTATAACGGGAACATCTGTAACAATTTTGACGAAATGCGCTATCTGATACATGGCAGAAGCTTCGAGGGTAAGGGCACTTATACCGATGATATCAGGCCCGAATTCACTGATTATATGGTAAATCTCTTTCAGAGGCTCTTTGTAAAACCGAATATCAAAGATCCTGACCTCATCACCCCTTTTATTTCTGACATACGAGGCAATGTACATTAATCCAAGGGGTGGTGTTATGCCGATGGCGCGTGTGTTGAGGTTACCGCTTTTGATGAGAAGTATCTTCATTTTGTCTATATAAAAGCACAAACCTGTATTTTTTACCACAGGATTTTATTTTCTTATTGTAATAAAATATTATTATGTTAAATAAAAAATATGAAGGTACTTTTAATCAAAAGCAGCAATCTTACAGCAAGATCAAAAGGCGCAACCCCACCACTCGGGCTAATGTATATCGCATCATATATACGGCAGACCAGGCATGATCAAGTAAAAATTATCGACACAAGGCTCTATAAAGAACCCCTGAACGAAGTATATACTACCATCCTTAATTTCCAACCGGATATCGTGGGTATTGGAGCGCTTACCTTCGAGGCGCCGGCGATGTACCACATTGCACATCTGGTAAAACAACTTACGGATATACCGGTTGTTGTTGGCGGACCACACCCCACGTCTATGCCTCAGGAGGTTATGGACAATCAAGATATAGATATTGCGGTAATCGGCGAAGGGGAGGTTACGTTTAAAGACCTGCTGGACGCCTTGGAAACGGGCAAAGATTTAGCCGCGATAGACGGTATCGTTTATAGAGATCAAAACAGAGTCAGGATCAATAAACCCCGGGCATATATCGATGACCTCGATGAACTGCCGTTCCCGGCATGGGATAGAGCAGAGCTCAAGAAATATATTAATAAATACAGCATAAACGGTATCAGGTTTCGTCCCTACATGGTCCTCCAGACATCGAGAGGATGCCCGTTCCGGTGTACGTATTGTCATAATATATTCGGCAAAAAATTCAGGGCAAGGTCTGCAGAAAATGTCCTTGCCGAAATGGAGATGCTCATTAACGAATATGGTATCCATGATTTCATATTTTTGGATGATATACCGAACCTCGAAAAAGATCGGATAAAAACCATATTGCTGGGTATGATAGGCAGAAACTGGCAAACGAACCTTTATTTCACCAACGGCGTACGGGCGGATATGCTTGATGACGAGATCATTCATTTGATGAAGAAGGCAGGGACCATAGAAATAGCAGTTGCTGTAGAAACCGTATCACCGAGACTGCAAAAGATGGTGAAGAAGAACCTCAATCTTGAGAAGGTGGCAAGAATGATAGATGCTTGTGTCGACGAAGGCATGTTCGTAACCGGATTTTTTATGCTCGGTTTCCCGACAGAAACCGAAGAAGAGCTCAGGGCTACGGTAGATTTTGCCTGCAAATCAAGACTTCATCAGGCCCTCTTTTTTCTGGTCAATCCCTTTGGCGATACCGAGCTTGCACGGCAGATAGCATCGACGGGAAAGATGACCGCAAATCTCAAGCCGGAAGATTTTGATTATCATTCGATCCCTTTCAATGCCAGCAGTATGCCGGATAAAACACTCCATAGGATTTATTCTATGGCATGGATACGGTTTTATTTTAACCCTGTCAGGATTGTACGGATTTTAAAAGCGAGAAAACTGTGGCTGGATCTTCCTTACATGTTTGGATTGCTCATAAAAGACATATTTGCAGGAAAGGGAAACAAAAAACAGAACTTCAAACCGGCAGATGTTGCGTTCCTCAAGGAATCCCGTGAAAGACATCAGGGTCATATTGTAACCCCGTCCTTTAACAAATTGACTTCCTCTCCTTTGAGGAGAGGACAAAGGTGAGGTCTTCTTAATGAGGCCGAGACCTCATCCCTGCCTTCCCCTAAAAGGGGAAGGGGCTGAAATCTTCCCGAAGAATAGGTTGTAAGACCGTGTAAGAGCGGTTCAAGAAAATTCCCTCTTTAGCTTTGCAAACAGTTTTTTCATACCGCTGACAGAGCTAAAATGCCTTAACATATAAATCAAGGAAGATTTC
>JAMDCL010000050.1 GCA_023489065.1 Deltaproteobacteria bacterium
GAGCACCTATGATGCGTATGAGCTCGGCCTTCAGGATACCGAGGAGGTACTGCGAAGGATTGATGCTTTTCGATAATTCCTCGCCCATGACCTTTTGCTTGACGCTCTCGATCAGCTCTTTTACGACACGGTAATGAACATCCGCTTCAAGCAGGGCAATCCTGATGTCTTTCAGGGCATCGTCTATGTCTTGTTCGGAAAGCAATCCCCTCTTGGACAGTTTATCAAAAAGTTTTGTAATTTTTTCCTGAAGAAACTCTAACATTATTACTCCGTTTTATGGAACTTATCTTTGTATTTTATAAAAAGTAGCTTGTCAAGGATATGCAGCTACTTATCGTTAAAACGAACCGATTGGAATTATCGGCTCATTTCTTATCATCCGGGATCAATAGATGCCGGGAATGATTCTCCGGGGAACGCGGCGCACGTACTCCGTCCACAGGCCGCCGTACTTTGCCGCGCACCGGAGCTCGTCGGAACGCTCTCTTGGAAAGAGCAATGCGATGTAATACAGGGGATACAGCCATGCCGCCCATAACGCCGGCCGTCCCAGAACCAGGGTCAGGCCAACGGCCATCAGGATCTCGCCAAGGTAGTTTACATGCCGGGCAACCTTCCAGAACCCGCTGCACAGAAGCGTGTGCCTGCCGTCGCTCAGAACCCCGGGTTTCATAATACCGAGGAATGCGTGGTCCGGCCTCGTTTTGAAATAAAATTTCTGCATATTCGCACCCCGGGAAAGCATCCAGCCCGCAAAAAAAATGCTGATGGAGATCACGAGGAGCCACGGGGCAGTAACGGGGCAGGGCAGATCCACCGCCGCCCAAAGTCCAATCATATAGAAATAAGGATAGAAGGCAAGACTGCCCCATCCGAGCTTGAAACCCACGCGTTCGGCGAAGATATCATAGGTATAGAGGTGTACCCGCTCAAATATGAGATAGTCGATCACAAACCAGAAGAAAAGAAAGCTATACAACAGTACTCCCTGCGACGAGCCCATTCCGAATATCAGCAGGTGATGCGCCAGAAAGGAGCTGATATTCAAAGCGAGCAGGATCGCACCTGCCAGATAGAGAAACATCTTGGCATCGACCCGGCCGCGAAAAAATTGGATGTTTTCGGATCGTCCCGAATAGAGATCGACAATAAATTTCCGTCCCGTACCTTTGGCCGGTAAAACGACAGCAACACTGAAAAGCACCCCCATGACGCAGGAGCCTGTGAGACCCGACCAGCGGTGTAAATAGAGCCAGTCCCACGGCAGTAAGCCCGAGTATCCGATGAGCGCCCACAGACCGACGGTCATCGCCATGACCGGCAGTCCATTGAGCCGGTACCGGAGCGGTTCGCCTGTCAGGGTGTCGTGAACATAGCCGGTGACCTTTCGTGCGGGAAGCACAAGATGCATGACCAGGATAAACGCAAAGATGACCCACGGTGCAAAGAATCCGGCAAGAAAGCCGTTCATGACGATACCTTCGATGTTCCGGACCGGGCAAGATCCTTCGTGGAACCTGCCATGAAACCGATGGCCGCTTTGCGCGGCAGGAGGCGGCCCATAATCGCATAAGCCACTCCGTTGATAAATCCCGGAACGACCAAAGGCTTGCGTCCCAAAGCCCGCAGTGTCTTCTCAACAACGACCCCGGGATCAAGGGTACCCGGGGCATCCTTGCCAACCGTATTCGCATAACCCGGTGTGCGTACAGCTCCGGCAAAGCATGAGATTACTTCTATCCCTTTATCCTTGAGCTCATACCACAAGCCTTCCGCTAAAACCCTGTTGAATGCCTTACTTGCGGCGTAGGCCGCTATTCTCGGTGTTCCCTGATTGCCGGCGAGTGAGGACATCAGAATGACCGCTCCACGCTTTCGCTCAATCATGGAGGGCAGGACCATCCGCAGCAGGGTAACCGGTCCCCGCACATTGACATCCACCACCCGCATGAGGTCCGGGATGTCTGAACCGGCAAAGTCCCCGACCGGCGCATGGGCTGCGTTGTACACAAGCATGCCGAGATCGAGTCTTGAGGTCACGCACCGGAGGTTTTCAAGAAAATCAGGCACTGCAAGATCACCGTCAACACAGAGTGTTTCTCTGCCAAACCGTGCGTGTAAATCCTTCGCGAGTTCATCCAGTAATGCCTTTCTTCTTGCTACCAGCACGAGGTTCATGCCGCGCTGTGCCAGGGCATGTGCGAAGGCTACACCGATGCCCTCGGACGCGCCGGCTATCAGTGCCCATTCACCATACCGGTCCGGAAACTTCTTATGACCTGTCCGGCCGGTGCCTGTGGTATGATTTAACATTATTATCCTTTTTACCTGTCATCTCACCGGTGCTTCCAACAGTCCTCTCCCCTGTATCTGCCCTGTTTTACGTGCCCCTCACACGAGAATTCGACAGGGTGGTTCACCGGAATATCCATTAATTTGTTTTAAAACAATTGTATTATAAAATCACAACAGACCATCTTTTTCAACCGTTTGAACAGGTTGCTGCGGTCCACGATTTTCACGTTTTTACCAAAAACCAAGGGAGACAAGCCCTCGTGCGTCCTTGACACTCCTCACTGCTTGTGGTTTTAATGGAGTATGGAAGAAAAGCGGCAGCCACAGCCGGACAAAAAAGAAAACAAATTTGTTATTTCACCCGAGATAGAGCGGCACATGCAGATCCTGCGGAAGGATCCGAAATCCCCTGTCTTTGCAATACTGAGCGAGGCCTACAGAAAGGGAGGCTTGCTGGACGAGGCGATAGCTACGGCCGTTGAGGGATTAAAGTTCAACCCGAATTATATAAGCGGAAGGGTTGCTCTGGGCAGGGCATATTTTGATAAAGGCGAGATGGACAAGGCCATAGAAGAGTTGAAAAAAGTCATAAAATCAACGCCGGACAATATTATATCCCACAAGCTTATAGCGGATATCTATATAAAAAAATCGGATGCGTCCTCTGCACTGCAGGAATTAAAAACCATCCTCTATCTGTCGCCCGATGATAAGGAAGCAAAAACGTTGATGGCTTCATTATCAAAGCCGCTGCCTGCGGAAGAAAAGAAAACGCAGACAGCAGAGCCGCCCGTACCCGAACAGCAGGCGGAAAGACCGGTGGAACAACCACAAGAACCCTTGCCGCAGGAACATAAGGAAACGCCTGCCGTACCGCAATATGTTGAGGAACATGGCACACCGGAAGTTGAACATCCTCCAGAAGCCGGGCCGGCAGAACCCGGGCAACGGGTTGGAGAACAGGGCCATGGACCTGCAGAAGAACCGCCTGTCGTTGCTCGGACAACTGAAACAGAACCGGAACTTAAGGTAACAACAGAGCCGCAAAACGAAGTTATACAAAGTCCGGAAATCGATCAGCAAAAACCGGGTGAAGAACCTGCTGCCGGAGCGGCCGGGAACGTGCCGTCAATAGACAGCGAGCTGGAAAACGCTCTGAACAATCCGATTAACGAATCAAACACAGACGAAGTACCGGTTAAACCGGAACAGAACATTATAGAAACTGAAGTCCCGGGCACCGCAGCCCATGAGACGGATCAAAAAACAGTGTTTGCCGAAACAAGGGCAGATGAACAAGCCGGTGTAAAAGAAGAAGAGCTCGAGGCTGTTTTCGAGGACTTGGCACAGACTGCCGAAACCCCGTCCCAGCAACAGTCCGCTCCATACCAGCCGCAACAAAGAGAAGAAGAACCGCAGCCTTCCGGGGTTGAACACATTCAAACCCAAGAAATTGACGAGAATGAGATAGCGTCTCCTCGTACGGATGCACCAGAACCCGCTTCTCCATTGCAGGAACAAGCATCATTGGAAAATCAAAAAACTTCCGAACTGCATGGAGAGGATATCCAGACCGTAACCATGGCGGATCTCTACATTAAACAGGGTCATCTCGACAAGGCATACCACATTTACAGGACAATTCTTTTAAAAGCACCGGATAGCCCGGTCATCAGGGCAAAACTCGTAAAAGTTAAAAAACTTATGGAGTCGAAACAGCAGGAGGAACTCGACAAAAAGAAGCTTGAAGCATTAAGGGAACGTGAACCAAAACCAGCGGTGATAACGGAACAATCCGACTCCATGAAAGACAACATGAAAAGACTGAACGCCTGGCTGGAAAAAATCAAAAAAGGAGGATAAATGGCATTTTTAGATATCCTGAAGCAAATAGTCGATAGTTTTGAGGGCTGTATAGGCGGTATCGTCATCGGTATAGACGGAATAGCTGTCGAGCAATACATGAAGGGAAATGAGAGCATAGATTTTCAGAATATCGGCGCAGAATATATGAATCTTATGAAAACCATTATGGACACATCAAACACCCTGGGATTCGAAGAACCCGAGCAGCTTATTGTTGAATACCGTGAAACCACCCTTATTGTGCGCAGCATAAACAAAGACTATTTCGTGATACTGGCTGCGAAAAACAGCGGCAATGTGGGTAAGGGGCGGTTTCTCCTCAGAAAGAATATCCTTAATTTCTCCAAAGAATTCTGATCGTTCGATAAAAACATCAGGACTCTGCATTTGTTTATGAACCAGCCTTTAAAAACGCTGCTGAAATTCCTCGACCGGTCGAATCTCGACGCCGCTGTAGTCGTCTCGAGGTCCAACAAGTTTTATCTCACCGGTTACGAGTATGAAGAAGGCTACCTCCTCATCAATGCTTCGGGCATACGGTTGTTCGTCGATCCGAGGTTCAGCATCTATGCACGCAAGCAGGTTTCTGATGCCGAGGTAATCGAATCAAGGCAGCCGATGCTCGAACTGAACAAACAGTTACGAAAATCAAAACATATAGGTTTTGACGGATCCGCACTCCTGCATAAAGACTTTATGATCATGACATCGAAATTAAACGGGAAAAAGTTTCTCTTCATAGACCAGTACCTGTTAAAGATGCGGGCGGTGAAAAGCACCGGTGAGGTCGGCCATATCAAGAAAGCTTCCTCTCTGTCCGGTGCCGCACTAAAACGCCTGATCGACAGGCTGTCATCCGGCTGGACGGAAAAACAGATGGCAGCAATGCTCAACCTCGAGCTTATAAATTCCGGGGCTGATGATATCTCTTTCGATACGGTTATCGCTTTTGATGAGCGTGCAGCCTATGCGCATGCCCTGCCGTCAAACACGGTAACACTCAGGGACAAGCGGCTGATCCTCTGTGACTTCGGCGCCCTGTACAAGGGGTATCACTCGGATGAAACCCACACCTTTTTCGCCGGTACTCCGGGCAGGGATGAGAAAAGAGTATACGATGCCGTGCTCGGTGCGCATAACAGGGCTATCGATGCCGTTAAACCCGGCATGAAGGCATCCGAACTCGACAGAGTGGCAAGGGGCTTCCTTGACAAACAAGGTTATGGCAGATACTTCGGGCATGCACTCGGTCACGGGGTAGGACTGGACGTTCATGAATCGCCGTCCATATCGTACCGATCGAAGGATGTTTTGAAATGCGGTATGGTCTTTACCATTGAACCCGGCGTATACATACCGGACTGGGGTGGCGTACGGATAGAGAGTATGGTATATCTTTCCGATAGCGGGAAAGAGGTTTTAACCGCAAGACATAATCCTGTTCTAAATCTGGAGGTGTAATGGATATTCATGAAATAGAAGAACTTATTAAACTCATCGAAAACAAAGATATCATGGAGATAGAATACAGCAAAGGCGATGAAAAGATAAGGATAGTCAGAGCAGTTGAAATTACAAAGAAGGCCGGCAAAATACCGCAGGAAAGACCTGATGAGATGCCGGGAACCCTCCACCCGGATACGGGCGAGGAAAATGCTTTTATCAGTGTGAATTCTCCGTTCGTCGGTACATTTTACTGTGCACCCTCGCCGAGTGAAAAGCCCTTCGTTGAGATTGGAACGAAAGTCAAAAAGGGGCAGACCATCGGGATCGTTGAGGCAATGAAACTCATGAATGCAATAGAGGCGGACGCCGACGGCGCTATTAAACAGATCCTTAAGAAGGACGGCGATCCTGTCGAGTTCGGGGAGCCTCTTTTTATCATAG
>JAMDCL010000110.1 GCA_023489065.1 Deltaproteobacteria bacterium
CAGGTACCATTGAATTTATCATGGACGAAAAGGGCGAGCTTTACTTCATGGAGATGAACACGAGGCTGCAGGTGGAGCACCCGGTAACCGAGCTGGTAACGGGTATCGATATTGTGAAAGAGCAGATCAGGATAGCGGACGGGCAAAGGCTGGCGTATAAGCAGTCGGATATCGCCTTGACGGGCAGTGCAATGGAATGCAGGATCGTTGCGGAGGATCCGTCAAACGACTTTGCTCCGACGCCGGGCAGGATCGTCCATTTACGGGAGCCGCAGGGAGACGGGGTACGCGTTGACAGCGGCGTGTACGAAGGCTTTGAAATACCGGGCTGGTATGATTCCCTGATCGCAAAGCTTCAAACGCACGGTAAAGACCGGCAGGAGGCAATCGAAAGGATGCTCAGGGCCTTGAGTGAATACAGGATTATCGGTGTTTCAACGGCTATACCGCTTTATAAATGGATACTGAGGCATAAAAGGTTTATATCCGGGGACATCAGCACAGGCTTCCTCGAACAGGAGATGGAAGGTTTTTCAAAGGATACATCCCAATTGTGGATTATGGCTGCTATCGCCTCGGGCATATCCTCCATGAGCAAGGATCTTACGTCAGTTCATGACTCTCAACAGGCAAACACTTCAAAGTGGAAGACTGCGGGACGAATGAACAACCTGAGATAGCAAAGCAACCCCCTCTTTTCCCCCTTGTCAGGGGGAAGTATAAAAAAGTCCCCCGATAAGGGGCGGGGTACCCAAGCAGGGCTTGGGTCGGGGGTTACATCCCCACGATGTGGTAGCCTGCGTCCACGAACATCACTTCGCCGGTTATGGCGCTGCTCATGGGTGAAAGGAGAAACAGGGCTGCATCGCCGACCTCGTCTGCCGTTATATTCCTTCCGAGGGGCGCCTTCTGCGGATAAATCTGCATCATAGTCGTAACTCCCTTTATGCCCCTCGCTGAAAGTGTATTGACCGGGCCTGCGGATATGCCGTTTACCCTTATGTTGTTTTTGCCGAGTTCATAGGCAAGGTATCTTATAATATTTTCAAGGGCTGATTTTGCTATTGCCATGACATTATAGCCAGGGATTACAACCTGTGAAGCGATATACGACATGGCAATAATGCTGCCGCCGTCTTTCATCAGCGGTGCTGCCTGCCGTGTGAGAGAGATAAGGGAATAGGAACTTACATCCAAAGCCGTTAAAAACCCCTGCCGCGTGGTGCTCTCTACAAAGCTGCCTCCCAGTTCTTCCCGCGGCGCAAACGCAACACTGTGGACAAGCGTATGGATGGTATCGTGCTTCTTTTTGATCTCATCGAACACGCCTTTTACCATGTCTTCTTTCTGCACATCACACTCGAACAACCCCAGCGGGTTCATCTCCGGTATTACCTCTTCAACCCTTTCCTTCAGGTCGGGGTTCGCATAGGTAAAATAAAGTTCCATGCCTGCCTGGTGCAGCTTTCTCGCGATGTGTAATGCTATGCTGTACTTGTTGACAACACCGGTTACGAGTCCAACCTTTCCTTTGAGATCTATTGTGTACATAGTGTTATCTTCTATGCCACACTGTCCCGGGAAAGTCAAAGGCACGTAATCCGATCGGCTTGACACGCATGCAGGAAGTGGTACAAGGAATGACACTGTTCATACCAGGAAGACCGGTAAGGCATGGTGTTCCTGACAGGATGATGTATAATTCTTCTCTATGGTGGGTGTAGCTCAATGGTGGAGCATTGGACTGTGGCTCCAAGGGCTGAGGGTTCAAATCCCTTCACCCACCCCATTGACTTCAAAAATACAGTTGCAAAACAGCGAATAAACAAACTTCGTTATTGCATTTTTCGGTTGATTGCGATTACCGCAGTATTTTGAAGCCCTGAAGGCCGTTCACCGGTTCAAGCTCTTTGATGTCTATAGCGGTTACCCGTGCTCCGGGCGGGCCTTTGGAGCACCACTGAATAAACTGTTCTACATCCGCAGGTTCGCCGGCAGCGTCTACTTCTACGGAAAGATCCGGCAGGTTCTTTACCCATCCCTTTATACCGAGATTATCGGCTGCCTCCCGGGTGCTTGCCCTGAACCAAACCCCCTGAACGCGGCCGGTTATGATGAGATGAACGTGTCTTTGATTGTTCATACAAAGGGTCTGGGCGAAATTATGCCGGATGGTTCAACGAGCAAGTTCTTTTTTGACCGGCAGATAAAACGCAAGGACTATCAGAACAATGCTGCCGTCGATGACGAAATTGGACAGGTAAAGCAGAGACTTCTGATAGAGAAAAAAGCTTAAAAGCGAGATGAGTGATGACGTGGTTTTCCCGACGATTAAAACAGGTGTCAGGTTTAAGTTTTTCAAAACATCCCTGCTTATCAAATAGGCGATTGCCGTTACACATGCCATATACGCTACGGCAAGGTCGAGGTAGAATTTCTCCAGGTTTTGGGGGAGTGACTGAAAGTAACCTATTTTTTCGGAAACAATATTAAATATGTTTATGACATGGTTCGGTACAATATAAAACGACAGGCCTACTATCAGAAACGTCCAGAAAAGCAAGGTCATCAGTAATCTGTAATTTTTTTGTTTCGATGTTAACTCCGGCATTTTATTCTCCCTGTTAAGTTTATTATAACATAGCCTTGACTTGAACGAGCAGTTCCGGTAACACGACACCCGCCGGTCCCTTCAACATATAATTATCTATATCCGTGTAGAATGTTTCCCGCGGATTGATGTCGATGATGACCGCACCGGACTTCTTGGCATACCTCGGTATTTCCGAAACCGGATATACCGTGCCTGAAGTACCGACGATAAGAACCACCTTTGCCTGTTCTATCTCCATGTAAGATTCGGGTATCATGTGTACGGGTTCTCCGAACAGGACGACATCAAGCCTTGCTTTGCCGCCGCACTTACATGCGGGCATGGTGTTGACGATGCGTTCCATGGAACCGCTGGAGAGCTCTACGATCGCCTTTTTCAGAAAGCCGATAAAATCGTCTTTTGTAAACTTGAATGTTTCATTGCACTGGGTGCACCTGAATGCATAAATGTTGCCGTGGACCTCTATGACATGTTTGCTCCCGGCCGCCTGGTGCAGATTGTCGATATTCTGGGTGATGACACAGTCGAGCAATCCGAGCTTTTCAAGTTCTGCAATTGCAATGTGTGCGGGGTTCGGCGGGGCATTCCCGATAGAATTGATGGAGTCCGTTAAAAAATCTATAAGTTTTTGAGGGTTGTTATTTGCGAGCTCGATGATCCCCTGGGTGGTGCCGAATTCCATGGGATTAAACCTGTCCCATAATCCGCCGGGATCCCTGAAGGTCGGTATGCCGCTTTCCTGAGAAACGCCGGCACCCGTAAAGGCTACGACATGACCTTTTTTTACGATCTCCTTGGCAGCCTTTTTCAGTGAATCATTTGCCAATATTGTTTTCCTTTTTCGCCTTTGCTTTTTCTCTCAGCCTGAGTTCTTTCTTCAGTACCTTACCAATAATATTTTTAGGCAAATCGTCAACAAATTCGATATACTTCGGTATCTTAAAAGGGGCAAGCTTCGTTTGCAAATAACGTTTTAGCTCATCCCCGGTTGTTTTTTCTCCTGGCTTTGTGACGACGAACGCCTTTGCCTCCTCACCCATGATCTTATCGGAAACCCCTATAACGGCAGCATCCATAACCTTTGGGTTTTCATAGAGCACATTTTCGATTTCTTTGGGATATATATTTTCACCGCCGCGAATGATAAGGTCTTTTTTCCGGTCGATGATATAAAAATAGCCCTGATCATCGACATAGCCTATATCGCCGGTGTGCAGCCATCCATCGATGATGGTTTGTGCGGTTTCCTCGGGTCTTTTGTGGTAGCGTTTCATAATCGCTCCGCCGCGTATGACAATCTCGCCCACCTCGTTCACCGGTACTTCTTTGCCGTTATCGTCGACGACCCTTACCTCTTGTCCGGGCAGGGCTTTGCCTATGGAACCGATCTTTCTCTCGCCGTTGAGCGGGTTCAGCGTGCTTACAACCGTTCCCTCGGTAAGCCCGTATCCCTCGATGATCTTAATCCCGTACGTCGATTCGAATTTCTTAAACGTTTCTTCCGCGAGCGGTGCTGCCCCGCACACACCGAACCGCAAGCTGCCGAGGTTATGCGTTTTTACCTCATCGGCAATCAGTATCAGGATATTGTAAATTGCGGGGACCCCGCTGAAAAACGTTACACCGTACCGTTCGACAACCTCTCCGAATTCCGAAGCAGAAAATGTGGTTCTTAAGACGATAGTGATGCCGGAATAGAGCGCGCTGATTAAGGACATCATTGCGTTGACATGGAACAGAGGCAAAAAGATCAAAGCGACTTCGTCCCCCGTTTCTTCATCGGACTGGAGAACAGAGCGGATACCCATAACCGCATACAGTGCATTGGCATGCGTCAGCAGCGCGCCCTTGGGTTTGCCGGTTGTGCCGGAGGTGTAAAAAAGAAAGGCATCGTCGTCAGGCTGAATGACCGTATTCCCGGGGGCGCCGGGATGCTTCATTAGGTCTTTATAGGGAACGGTCCCGGCAGGCGCGTCATCCCCATGATAAACGATCTGCTGAACATGTTCCAGTTCAGGTTTTATGGCTTCTATATTGTAGTAGTAGGCGGAATCGACAACGAGGTACTTACCCCCGGAGTCGTTCAGCAGAAACTTTACCTCTTCAGCACTCCACCAGCAGTTAATGGGGCCGGCAATAGCGCCAAGCACATTTGCCGCGAGTGCGGCATAGAGGAATTCCGGCGAATTATTCATATAGACATGGACCGTATCGCCCTTTTTTACTCCGATCGATTTCAACCCGTTTGCGAAACGGCTGACCCTTTCATGAAACTGACGGAACGTTACGACATCGTCATAAAATTTTAGGTAGGTCTTGTCTCCGCTGTCCGACGCCCTTTTTTCGATCATCTCCCGTATGTTGCTATATGCCAATTCCATACACCCTCCATTTTGATTGTAAGGTCAATTCTAAAATCCTGCGGGGATAAAGTCAAATGGAACAAATACTCCGCAGAGCAGGATTGACTTAATTTGACGGGGTGGTATATAAAATATCAGCATTTATGGTTAACAAAAAATTACTCATTGCCGCGGTTTTTCCGATAGTGATGCATCTTATGCTTTTTGTTCCCCGGGCATTTTGCTTCACCCAAACGACGGTGTCCTCTGAATTACAGAAATATCAGGCGATCACTCCCACGGCCGCTGTTTCTCCAACGCAGGCAGCAACCGTGCCGTCCGGGACAACCTTTGTGGATGCTCTGTATAATGCATGGGTCAGCAATGGCACGGCACAAAACGGCATCGAACAAAAAGTCCGCGAATTAAACGAAATAAAAATCAATGACGGCTTTATGAATCTCTATCCCTACAGCTTCGTCTTGCTGGATAAATACAAAGAGCTCCACGTGAAAAAAATATTTGCACGATGCAATACTCCGTCACCCTCGATGTCAGAACCGTACTTCGAACTTTCTTATTCCATGCTCCTGGGCAGGAAGGCGGACTATTCCCTTGCGGTCATAAACCTGTCGAAAGCCATCACGGCCTTTTTCCAGGATCCCTACAATATCCTGAGGTTCGCTTCGAACAGACTCATCAATATTACCCTTTCAATCCTTGTCGTACTTTTTATCTTTTCCCTGCTCCTTATAATCAGATATTCGATGCAGATCTATTCGTCGATAAAGTTCTACCTCCCGGAGTATATGCCAGCGTATGCAGTTGCCTTGTTTTCAATCGTTGTTTTAGCGCTTCCGTTCCTGTTTGGAGCAGGGTTCCTTTGGCTTTTGGTCCTCTGGCTTTTTCTCACGTTTACCTATCAAAAAACAACGGAGCGTATCGTGAGTGCTGGATTCATAGTTTTTCTCGGCATACTTACGTTCGTATTGCTGATCATCGTTGCCACTATCTTAAAACCCGAGGAAGAACCCTTTACCGGTATCATGAACATGCAATACGGGAATGTTTCTGCACAGGATATAAAAA
>JAMDCL010000150.1:0-381 GCA_023489065.1 Deltaproteobacteria bacterium
AGGCTCGGTGTGCTCGGCAGGTGGGATGCCCCCTACCTCACCATGAATTACAGCTATGAAGCGGCAATTGTCGAAGAGCTGTCGAAGATCATGCGCAACGGTTATGTGTACAAAGGCAAAAAGCCTGTTTACTGGTGCGCACACGATGCTACTGCGCTTGCAGAGGCTGAGGTCGAATACGAAAACCATGTCTCTCCCTCCGTCTATGTACGGTTCAAGGTCAAGGACGACAAGGGAAAGCTTCCGGCATCATTCCGCGGTAAAAATGTTTCTTTTGTCATATGGACCACAACGCCGTGGACCCTGCCGGCCAACCTTGCAATTACCGTGCATCCGTCGCTCGAATACGCAGGGTTCGAAGTCGAAGGGAATCTCTTTATT
>JAMDCL010000150.1:391-5883 GCA_023489065.1 Deltaproteobacteria bacterium
AAATTCCTGCCGCTGTATATCGACAAACTGCTGTGCAAATTTTCTGCATTCCCTGCGGATATCGAGTTTCGACATTCCTTGCTTTTTCTGTCCCAGGGACTTATCGACATTATGCTCAATGGGCAATCCGTGGCAGTCCCAGCCGGGTACATACTCTGCCTTGTAACCATGCATTGCCTTTTCCTTGATGATGATGTCTTTCAGGATCTTGTTCAGCGCATGACCGATGTGAATGTGTCCATTCGCATACGGCGGGCCGTCGTGCAGCATAAAGGTCTTCCCGGTATTGTTGTGCGCGATAACCTTTTCATAGATACGGTTTGTTTCCCAGAATTTGAGGATGTCCGGCTCTTTTTTGGGCAGGTCTGCCTTCATGGGAAAATCGGTCTTCGGTAAATTCAACGTGTTCTTGTAATCCATAATAACATATCACCTTAAATGAATGCCGAACATTCTGTCAAGCACCTGTGTGCCGGTTCCTGATGGAATCCGCGGGAAAGACCCGCTGCGCAGGACAGGAATACCATGAACCTGTTCTTTTCTTCAGAATAAGGATACGGATGAATTCCGCAAACCGGCCATAAATGGTGTGATCCTTGAATGAGCTTCTATCAGCGGGGAACGCTGGTCTTTTTTTTATCAAACATGGGCGATGAGATTAAATAATCCGCCGATGCCCTGTTGCATGCCATGGGGATGTTGTACAGCACGGCAAGTCTCAACAGGGCTTTCACGTCAACGTCGTGCGGCTGCGGTGTCAGCGGGTCCCATAAAAATATGAGAATGTCTATCTTTCCCTCTGCAATCATGGCACCGGTTTGTGCATCCCCGCCGTGAGGCCCGCTCAGTAATAGGTTCACCTCGAGCTCCGTATACCTTTGTATTTCCTGTCCGGTAGACCGGGTCGCATAGACCGTGTATTCTTTGAGTGTACCTTCATTGTATTTTACCCATTCCACAAGGTCCAGCTTTTTAGAATCATGCGCAACAAGCGCAATGGCCTTACTGTTCATAGGAATAATCTCCTTTTTTGTTTTGTCCTGTCATCAATCCGGACATGCTCTCCCGGCTGACCGGTGCCTTATTTGCCTATGCAGAATTCTGCAAAGATCTTATCGAGTATATCCTGCGATGTCACTTCTCCGGTAAGCTCTTTCAGTCCGACAAGCGCGCTGTCGACTTCTTCGGCGACAATTTCCGGGAATGCCTGTTGATCGATAAGATTGATGGCTGCATTTAAGGAAAGCTCTATATGTTCCAGTGCCTGCTTATGCCGGTACCTGTTTATGACCGGCGCATTCTCGATCGAGGGCGATAGAGCGGGTCCTGAAACGCCCTGTACGAGTGACTCGACGCCTTCGCGCGTTTTAGCCGATACCGGGAATACGGAATAATCCTCAAATGCATTTTTTGCCTGTTCAATCTGGTCTGCGGATGCAATATCCACTTTGTTTATCGCGATAATGACATTGTCCTTGTGCTCTTGTGCGATCGAGAGTTCTTCGTCGTAACGAGACGCTGCCGCCGGATCAATAACAATGATGACGATATCCGATTTTTCTACCCTGCTGCGGGTCATCTCCATACCAAGCTTTTCGATAGGCTCTTCGCTGTTCCGGATCCCCGCAGTGTCGGTAAATACGAGTTTTACGCCTTTGTGGTTGATTACTTCTTCTATATAGTCCCTCGTCGTTCCCGGATGGGGTGTAACTATGGCCCTGTTTTCTCCGACGATTGCGTTAAAAAGGCTTGATTTGCCCGCGTTGGGCCTTCCAATCAATACAACGTGTATGCCTTCCCGTATAATTTTTGCATGGTCGTAACTTTTCAATACGTGTACGACCTCATCATGCGCAGCCTGCAGTATGAACTTCAGATCGAACAATTGCTTTGGGGAAGCTTCCTCCTCCGGAAAATCTATCAGCACTTCTAAGTTTGTTTTTACCTGAACGAGCTTTTTCTTTATCGAAGAAATAAACTCGGACAGTACGCCCGAAATCTGTTTTATTGCCTGCACTCTCGCAGCGTCTGTATCCGCCCGAACAAGATCCAAAACCGCTTCCGCCTGTAACAGATCCATCTTGCCATTCAAAAATGCCCGTCTGGTAAATTCTCCCCTGTCTGCAAGCCTTGCCCCGGCCTTCAAAACTCTCTGCAAAACCGAGTTGATGACATTCGATCCTCCGTGTGTATATATCTCCACCATATCTTCGCCGGTGTAGGTTTTGCCGGCCTTCATAAAGGCGATCATGACCTGATCGAGGGAGGTCTTGTTTGTCCCATTCATAACAGAACCCTGGTACAATCTGTGGCTCTGATATTTTTTTATGGGTTTTGAAGGTGAAAATATTTCCCGGAATATTTGGTATGCCTTGTTGCCACTCAGCCGGACGATGCCTATGGCACCTTCGCCCTGGGCTGTACTTATGGCAGCAATGGTATCGGTTGTTACAATTGTATTTTTTTTCATAGTACTATTTTATCCAGTTTAATCTTCTGCTGCTTGTACCGGCAACGCTTATAAAAGCTATTTCTATCCTGCGCATATTCAAGTACAAGTGTCAAACTGACAGAGTGCAATCATTCTTAAAAACCTTCCCTGTTTGCCGCTCAATGTATGCTATCATCAAAAGCTTGACAAGCAGAAATTATAGCATAATATGAGGTTGTGAAAAAGACTAAATTGCTTTTATATTTCAATAGGTTAGTCGATAACAACACTTTGTGGTCGGTTTTTTGCACTACACTATATATTGTTTTTATTTAATGGTTTTTTTCGCATGAAAAGCAGGGGGAAAAGCACAGAAAATGAAAGGTAACTATATGTATTATATATACTTTACAGGTTTTCCACAGGTGTTGAAAAACTTGTGTGATTCTCATGCTGGTTTGCTTTTGATCTCAACAAGTTACACCACAAGTTATATGATAATTATAAGGGGGCCTCAATGGAAGCGTGGGAAAAAATAAAAAAAGAATTGATTAATATTTATAAGGATACCAACGATGATCCGTGGATAACTATCTTAAATCCTTTAAGTTTTAATAATAACTCTCTTATACTTGGGGTACCGGATGATTTTTCGTTAGACTGGATAAAAACTCACTATCATGCTGATATATTGAAATTGGCAAGGTCCATAATCGGCGACGGAACAAATGTCGAGTTGGTAATCGACCATAGAGAAGAAATCGACATTGAAAGTCACTCTTTATTACCCAATATAGGGTTTACCCATCTCAATAATTCAAAAGGTCTTTTAAAAAACTATACCTTTGATAATTATGTGGTAGGCGAATCAAACAAATTTGCAAGCGCTGCCGCGGTTGCTGTTTCTCAAAACCCGGGCAGGTCATATAATCCTCTTTTTATATACGGGGGTGTCGGACTCGGCAAAACACACGTTATCAATGCTATCGGCAATCTCATCGATGATGAACATAAAGGGCTGAACATCATTTATATGACCACGGAAAATTTCGTTAACGATCTTGTGAATCATCTGAGAGACAGAAAAATGGATATTTTCAGGGAGGTCTATAGAAATTGCGATGTGTTGCTTATCGATGATATTCAGTTTATTTCGAACAAGGAACGATCCCAGGAAGAAATGTTTCATACATTCAATACGCTGTATGAAGAAAAGAAACAGATAGTATTTACGTCCGATAAACTCCCGAAAGAAATTCCCAATATTGAGGAGCGGCTGAGAAGCAGGTTCGAGATGGGCCTTATCGCAGATATACAGGTACCCGACATAGAAACGAAGGTAGCTATCATAAAAAAGAAGGCAGAGAGTGACCGTATCGAGATCGATGATGAAATTGCTTTTTTCCTGGCATACAACACCCAATCGAACATACGGGAACTCGAAGGCTATCTTACCCGGTTGTCCGCGTATGCCCTTTTGACAAAGACGAAGCTGAATATCCACGTTGCAAAAGAAGTTTTATCCGGTCTCATCAGAAAAAAGGATAAATGGCTTACCATAGATGATATCCAGAAAGCAGTAGCCATGCATTTCAAAATAAAAGTTTCCGACCTTCTTTCTGCTAAAAGAATGAAATTTATAGCCCTTCCCAGACAAGTGGCAATGTTTTTGTCCCGCACGCTCACGAATGCTTCTTATCCTGAAATAGGACTCCAATTTGGAAACAAGGACCATTCGACCGTTATTCACTCCGTCAATAAAATAACAGAGATGATAAAAGACAATCAAAGCATAAAAGATGCTGTTGAAAAAATCAAAAAAGGTTTAGGATAAGAGAGTGATAAAGTTGTTGAAAAAGTACAATTTATTTTTTATAGTATTTATCAACAGAATAATAACAATAAATTAAACAAGAATTATGAATTGTTTTTATAAAAAATTCAATCACATAAGAAAATATTTATTTTATAAACATGCTTTACTACTATTAAAAATATAAAGACTATTAGGAGAAAATAATGGAATTTACAATAGATAAAAGAATTTTGCTGATAGAAGTAAGCAAGGTTATCGGTGCAACGGAGCGAAAAGCTACCATGCCTATTTTATCAAACATATTATTAAAAGCGGAGAAGGGAACTCTTAAGATAACGGGGACGGATTTGGAAGTAACGATAATAAGCAGTATCAACTGTAATATTGTATCGGAAGGGCAGGTATCCATTCCTGCAAAGAAATTTTATGATTATATCAGAGAATTGCCGGACAGGGACATCAATATAAAAAAAGAAGACGGTTTTATAGAGATCAGTACGGAAAAGATTTCCGGCAGATTAAAGGTGCTACAGGCAGAGGATTTTCCGCATATAGACGAATATAAGGGAAATTATACGAAGGTATCGTATGAACAATTATTAAAGATGATAGACAAAACAATCTATGCAACGTCCATCGATGAAGTAAAATATAGTTTAAACGGTGTTTATATAGAAAAGGCCCTCGATAGTCTGCGTTGTGTTGCAACTGACAGTCACCGTCTGGCGCTGTATGAGGATGAAAGTTTGAAATCTATAGAGGGACTTACAAAAGGTATCATCGTTCCAAGAAAAGGCTTGTATGAAATAAAGAAAATAGGTACCGAAAATGAAATAAATATCGCGGTAGAAAAAAATAAAAATTTAATCGTCAATATAGGGAATACGATTATACAAATACGGTTACTGGATTATGATTTTCCGGACTATAAATCGGTTTTACCTTCCGAAACAAAAATAAATATAAAAATAAAAAAAGATGTTCTGGTGTCCGCTGTCAAAAGGGCACAATCGATATATCAGGAAAAAATATCGCGGGTTGTATTGAACATACAGAAAGACACAATCATCGTCGAGAGCAACGAACCCGATATCGGTGAAGTAAAGGAAGAAATAGAGATCGACTATAAGGGTGATCCGCTGAAAATAGGGTTTAACGGCAAATACCTGCTCGATTGTTTGAACTCTATGGATGGAGAATTCGTATCCATGGGTTTCAATAACGAACAAAGCGCAAGTACGTTTT
>JAMDCL010000094.1 GCA_023489065.1 Deltaproteobacteria bacterium
AAACATATTCAAGAAAAGTATGAGCGCACGTACGACTTTATATTCCAAAAAATGCCTGACTTTTTTGATCACGGCAGAAAACCTTTCTTCCGGAGTATGTTTTTCAGATTTTCCCCGGCCTCTGAGACTGCTATGTCTGCGTACAACCACTGCACTCCTTCGTCCCTTTCTATTTCCTTAATCTTCACCGCGTCCTTTGCGGTTACTATTACCGCATCCGGGCTGAACCGTTCCGTAAGCATACGGAGCTTATTTTTATCATAGGTGCTGTGGTCCTGCCCGGCTATACAGTTTGCAGGGTGAACGCCGGCCGCTTCAAGCGTACGGAAAAAGCTGTCCGGGAATGCTATACCCGCAACCGCCAGCACTTTTTTGTTTTTCATGGTCCCCGCATCTACTTCCGCGTCTTGCCGGATAGTTTTTATCCCCTTGAAGCGGTACGTAAAATGAAAGACCTTATTAAGCGGTGCGTATTTTTCGATCTTATTTTCAACCGTGTGACCTTCCCCTTTTATCCCGATACCGTCTGCACGGCGCATCGCTCCCGGAGGCTCCCGGAGAGGGCCCGCAGGCAGGAGGTGACCGTTCCCAAAACCTTTCTCTCCATCAATCAGCAGGATGTCAAGATCCCGTTTCACCTTGAGGTGGGAGAAGCCGTCGTCCAGTATAATAATGTCCGGACTATACTGCTGCTCGACAAAACGTATGACCTGTGCTTTTTTTTCTCCAACGGCAACAACCGCACCGGGAATGGATTTCGCTATAAGGTACGGTTCGTCGCCGCACAGCTCCGCACCCAGGAGAATGTTTTTTCCGTCCGAAACAATCCTGGTTCCCCTGCCTTTGGATCCGTAGCCCCTTGAGACAACTGCAAGCCTTTTTCCGGTAAGCATGGTGCACAGGTAGATGACCATCGGCGTCTTTCCCGTGCCCCCGACCGTAAGGTTGCCGACAGATATGATTCGGCTTTTCGCCCGGTACGAGTTGACGATACCCTGCAGGTAAAGGAACCTTCTTATGCCCGTTATGAAACGGAAAACAAGGGACACCACAATCAACGGCAGCAGCACGAAATCGAACAACGGGTTTTTTTTATAAAAAATATTCATCTCGGCTTCTTACCTATGTGCTGTCGTTGGACTCTATTCTCCGTGGACAAGAAAATACAATGCCGGGTCAGGGTGCAAAAAATGTTACCAGCAGTTCCTGTTTGCCGCTGGGCGAATTCAGATAGTAGGACACCTGCTTATTGTGTTTCAGCATCTCCCGGATATAACCGGACAGCCGCACGTCGAATCCCTGGTGCATTCCGACGGTCCCGCCAGTACCGATAACCTGAATGGTGCCCTTGTAGGCGTTACCGTCACTCGTATCAATTTCTATTTGATAGGTCTTCCCCTGATTTACCCTTACGTTGAAGGGATCTTCCAGTTGTTTTCCTTCCCATATCGCCATGCCGTTTTCCGGAGGAATAAGATTTACATTGAAAGACTGCTCTTCCTGTCTCATTGCCGAATATCTTTCCTGCATCGTATTTCCGGTGTCGATAACATTGTTCTGTGCGGCACAGGAAAAAAAGAACGTTAGTAAAATCAACGGAAATACTATTTTAATTGTCTTCACTTCAGGTAACCCCCTATAATAGGTTTTAAATCGGATTTGATTTGCTGCGGTATTGCTTCGGCAGCGGTCAGGAAGCTGTCTTTCAAGGCGTGTGCACACGAGCATTTCCTTTCTTTTTCGATACGGGGAACGACCGCGCCTATTATTTTTTTTGCGTTTACCACATTTTCGCCCATAATTTTTACTACATCCTCAACGCCGACATCCTTCATACCCTGATACCAGCAATCGTAATCCGTAGCAAGGGCGAGCGTAGCATAACAAATCTCCGCCTCCCGCGCGAGCTTCGCCTCGGGCATATTCGTCATACCTATGATGTCCACGCCCCATTGCCGGTAAAGGTGCGATTCTGCTCTAGAGGAAAACTGGGGACCCTCGATACAAATATACGTACCTCCCTTGTGCATCGGAATGCCCTGATCCTTTCCGGTTGTGTAGAGTCTTTCAGACAAAACGGGACAAACGGGGTCTGCCAGAGAAACATGGGACACGAGGCCGTTGCCAAAAAAAGTCGATATTCTCCGTTTTGTCAAATCTATAAATTGATCCGGCACAACAATATGTCCGGGTTTGATATGCTCTTTCATACTGCCGACTGCGCTGACGGATATGAGCCTGTTAACACCCAGCATCTTCATTCCGAATATGTTGGCCCTGAAATTTATTTCTGATGGTAAAAGACGGTGTCCCCTGCCGTGCCGCGGCAGAAAAACCACGGTTGTGCCGTTCAGCTCTCCGACGATATAGGCGTCCGAGGGCTCTCCAAAGGGTGTCGTTACTCTTTTTTCCTGTATACCCTTTAAACCTTCTATTGAATAAAGCCCGCTGCCGCCGATAATACCGATGACAGCATCTTTATTATGCTCTTCCATATCTTATCTCCTTTTCCCGAATGATATTTACTCTCTTTATTGCACATTGCAACTATATACAAACTTCCCTGTTTTTCAAATGCATTTTTACGTTTGAACCGGAAAATGCCTGCTGATGTTTTATGGAATTATCCGGAGCAAGGGAAGAGTTAAAAAGGTTGCCGGGTAAAATCCTGTGCCTTGTTCTTGTATTTTATTATATATGGTATATGTTATGCCTCAGGAGGTGTGTATGGAAAAAAACGTAGGATCAACAGATAAAGTCATACGCTGGATTATAGGGCTGCTGTTAATTTCTATGATCTTTTGGGTACATTCTTCATGGAGATGGGTGGGACTCATCGGTTTTATTCCCATACTGACGGGGAGTATAAACTACTGTCCTCTGTATCGGGTTGTAGGAATCTCTACGGCAAAAAAGCCTGATCAACCGCAGCAGGGAGAAAAGAAATAACCAAAGGGGGCAGGGATAAAACCTGCCCCCTTCTTTTTTAGAATTTTTTAAACCTTTCTATTTTCGCACCGCAGACCGGACAGACGGCAGGAGCTTCCCCTTCGACCGTGTATCCGCAGATGTCGCATATATACATGTCGCCGATTTCTATGTCCTTTCCCTGATCAACCGTTTGTTTTGCGGTTTTATACATTTCTTCGTGTATCTTTTCCGCTTCCAGCGCATAGTTTGTAGACCTGACCGCGGATTGTTCTTTCTGGAGTTCGGCTACTGCTTTATATGCAGGGTACATATCTTCCACTTCGTACGTTTCTCCGTCTATGCCTTCCTGAAGATTTTTGGATGAGTCCCGGATCTCCCCAAGTGCCCGGTAATGGTTGGTAGCATGTACCTGTTCGGCAAAAGAGATAGCCTTAAAAAGGCGCGCAAGATTTGTTTTCTTTTCTTTTTCAGCTTTTTCGGAAAAAATCAAATAACGCATGTGTGCCTGAGACTCTCCCGCAAAAGCCGCTCTTAAGTTCTGTTCGGTCATTTTTCTCATAGTTTCACCTCTTATTGTTTACTCCGTTTAAAAAGCCCATCCATGTATGGCGGGCATACTGCGAAAATTTCATTCCTTATGGAAAGGGTTTGTATAAATCCACGCAAAAGCAAAAGGACTCATCGGCATTTGGCCGGCTCCCTGACCGGGTTTACATCCTCATCGGCATGATGAGGTTCAGGTGTTTTTTATTGTCGTCCGCAAAAAACGTACTTGCGCTTTGTTCGTTATTGAAACCCATGGATACGAATTCGCCGTCCATAGAGTTCAAACAATCGAGCAGGTATTTGCCGTTAAACCCTATTTTCAGCGGATCGCCCTTATAGTCGACCTCTATTTCTTCCTTTACTTCACCGATATCGGGTTCGTTGCTCTCGACGATGATTGTGTCTTTCTGTATATTCAATACAACGCGCGATATTTTTTCCTGATATATCGATTGTGCCCTTTTGACCGCGGACACCAAAATATCTTTTTTTATTTTGATATTTATTTTTGTTTCGGAAGGTAAAACCGATTTGTAATCCGGAAAATCATAATCCAGTAACCGTATTTGAATGATCGTATTTCCTATATTTACGATTAAATTTTTATTTTTTTCTACCGCGATATTTATTTCATTTTCCGTGCCTATTTTCTTTATTTCATACAGGCCTTTCCTTGGAACGATGATACCTTTTGTAAGACCCTCTATAGATTTCAGACTTTCATCCTCATACAGCGCCAGACGGTGACTGTCCGTCGCAACACAACGCAGACTATCGAGGGCCTTTTCTATATAGACGCCGTTTAAACTATATTTTACTTCATCGATGGACGTTGCATAGATTGTTTTATCTATCATCTTCAATAATTGTTCATACGATACCTTCGTATAACTTCCCTTATATTCGTCTATATGCGGAAAATCCTCTGCCTGTAACACCTTTAATCTGCCGGAAATCTTTTCCGTACTGATCTCTATAAAACCGTCTTCTTTTTTTATGTTGATGTCCCTGTCCGGCAATTCTCTGATATAATCATAAAATTTCTTTGCCGGAATGGATACCTGTCCTTCAGAAACAATATTACAGTTGATAATGCTTATTATCGTAACTTCCAAATCCGTTCCCGTTATCTTAAGAGTCCCCTTCTCCGCTTTTAATAATATGTTTGATAAAATAGGCATTGTAGCTTTTCGCTCCGTTGCACCGATAACCTTGCTTACTTCTATCAGTAAAATTCTTTTATCTATTGTGAATTCCATTATTCTCTCCTAATAGTCTTTATATTTTTAGTAGTAGTAAAGCATGTTTATAAAATAATTATTTTCTTATGTAATTGATTTTTTTATATAAACAATTCATAATTCCTGTTTAATCTATTGTTCTTATTCTGTTGATAAACACTATAAAAAATAAATTGTACTTTTTCAACAACTTTATCACTCTCTTATCCTAAACCTTTTTTGATTTTTTCAACAGCATCTTTTATACTTTGATTGTCCTTTATCATCTCTGTTATTTTATTGACAGAGTGAATGACGGTTGAATGGTCCTTGTTCCCAAATTGGAGCCCTATTTCAGGATAAGAAGCATTCGTTAACGTGCGGGATAAAAACATTGCCACCTGCCTGGGGAGGGCTATAAACTTCATTCTCTTCGTAGAAAGAAGGTCGGAAACTTTTATTTTGAAATGCATGGCTACTGCTTTCTGGATATCATCTATGGTAAGCCATTTATCCTTTTTTCTGATAAGACCGGATAAAACTTCTTTTGCAACGTGGATATTCAGCTTCGTCTTTGTCAAAATGGCATACGCTGACAACCGGGTAAGATAGCCTTCGAGTTCCCGTATGTTCGATTGGGTGTTGTATGCCAGGAAAAAAGCAATTTCATCATCGATCTCTATACGGTCACTCTCTGCCTTCTTTTTTATAATAGCTACCTTCGTTTCTATGTCGGGTACCTGTATGTCTGCGATAAGACCCATCTCAATAATTCAAAAGGCCTTTTAAAAAACTATACTAATTTCTTTGGGTAGTTTATCGGACGTAAATACTATCTGTTTCTTTTCTTCATACAGCGTATTGAATGTATGAAACATTTCCTCCTGGGATCGCTCCTTGTTCGAAATAAACTGAATATCATCGATAAGCAGCACATCGCAATTTCTATAGACCTCCCTGAAAATTTCCATTTTCCTGTCTCTCAGATGATTCACAAGATCGTTAACGAAATTTTCCGTGGTCATATAAATGATATTCAACCCTTTATGTTCATCATCGATGAGATTGCCGATCGCATTGATAACGTGTGTTTTGCCGAGTCCGACACCGCCT
>JAMDCL010000120.1:0-2015 GCA_023489065.1 Deltaproteobacteria bacterium
TTTGCGGAATATGCAAGGCTTTTAGTCTTCGGAGCTGCCGGGCATCCCCCTGTATCACTGCACACGGTTCGAATGAAAACGCAGTGCAGCGCAGGAGGGGTAAACAGCGTTAACTTTCTTTTCTCTCTTATGAGCCCAATTCTACTTCTGCAAAAGCATTGTTTATGACCTCATCGCCGGTCTGTTTTTTTGCAATAAGTTCGCAGTGTGCCATATTGTTCTCTATCTTTGTTATTGTTCCGGTTATGGTGATGGTGTCTTCCGGCAGAACAGGTTTGGCAAACCTTACCTTGAGTTTCTTTACCTTGTAGGGGTCGTGCGACCATTCGGACACCGTTTGCATGACAAACGCCATGGTACACAGGCCCTGGAGAATTGCGCCTCCGAGCCCGACCATTTTTCCGAATTCTGCATCTATGTGGATGGGATTAAAATCTCCCGAAGCCCCGGCGTAAAAAATAGGCCTGTATTTGTCAACCTCTTTTTGTAAGGTGAATATATCTCCGATCTTTGCAGTTAATGCCATACTAGCCTCCTTATTATTATCTTCTTATTACGAATGTCCATTTGCCTTTGGTGACAATGCTTCCGTCCGATTTTTTCTTCGAGATGCCCCCTGCAACAACAAAATCCTTGTCTCCCTTTTCATAGATGTCTGCGACGTAGGCTTCTGTGATGATGACGTCTCCCGGCCTTACGACACCTATAAATTCATACTCCTGCTCCCCATGGACGAGCATGGGCAGATTTAATGCGAGTTCACGGTCAAACATAACCTCTGCAACGGCGTCCTTTGTATAAACGACAGCGAACATCGGCGGTGCTACGATACCTTTATAACGGCTCTCTTTTGCTTTTTGTTCATCGATATACAGCGGGTTCAGATCCCCTATAGCCGTTGCATACTCTTTGACCTTTTCCTTGCACACCTCATACTCAACCGGAGGGTATTTCTTACCGATAAATTTTTTGTCTACAGCCATTTTTGCCTCCTCAAATTTTATGATACTGCGTTACCCGTCACCCGCAACACAGGCCCGGACGACACATACCTTCGTCCGGCTTCAACCGGTCTTGTTCGTAGCTGGGATGCCCCGGATAATGTGGATACTTTATCTGTGCTTGACAAAATTGTCAAACGATATGTGAGGAAATTGTTTTTCCGTGGAAGAGATTTTAAATGTTGCAGCGGCAGATGTTCTCTGCCGCTGCCTGATGATCTGTTATTTAATAAACCGAAGATGCGTTCAATTAACTGAGGTGTTTGCTGACGAGCTTTGTCATTTCAAACATTGATACAGTTTTCTTTCCTCCGAAGACGGCTTTGAGGTTTTCGTCGGCGTTGATATTTCTCTTGTTCTTTGTGTCCTGCAGCTTGTGTTTCTTGATGTACTCCCAGAGTTTCTTGACAACCTGGGTCCTTGGTAGCGGCTTGCTTCCCACTACTAATGCCAGCTCTTCACTGATCTCCATGGGTTTCATGAATTCAGGATTCGGCTTCCTCTTTGATTTTGCAGCTTTTTTCTTTGTAGCCATTTTTTACTCCTCCTTTATTATTTTAAGATGCGTCTGCATCCGAATTATCTTTACCCCTTACCCCGGGATTCGTCTTTTTCAGGATAGCAACATATATCTTCCTTGTAAAGACTTTCTCCTATAGAGAGCACAGATCCGGAAACAATACAACATATTTTATCGGCAAATTTTCTCATTGCATTTTTAAGGTTAACCCGGAATATACGTTAGAGCAATCCAAGAAGAAAGAGTTTGAGACGATGCGAAGGAAAACACCAACGAGCTGCTTGCAACACTTTCATAGTACTCTGCGTGGACTACTTCTCTATCGGTGCCAATGGCAAAGCATGTAGGATACCGCGGTGAACCCGTTTAGCAAAAAGAGCGTTGTTTTACGAGCAGAGGCGAACAACTCTTTCTTGAAGCGGGCAAACCTTCTTATTGCATTTTTAAGGTTAAGGTTTATATTTGCAAAAAGTGAAGAACGGGGTAAGCGCTCC
>JAMDCL010000120.1:2025-5675 GCA_023489065.1 Deltaproteobacteria bacterium
GGTGCTTGAAACAAAGTGTGCGATTGCAACTATTTTTAAACAGGACGGGAAAAAAATATGAAATTTACACAGACATTCATACCCACATTGAAAGATGCGCCAAAGGATGCGGAAATCATCAGCCACAAACTTTTGTTCAGGGCCGGACTTATCAGAAAACTCTCGTCCGGCATATACTCCTATTTACCTCTTGGGCTGAGGTCGATACAGAAGATCTCGAATATCATTCGGGAAGGCATGAGCACGTGGGGTGCCCGGGAGGTTTTGCTGCCGCTTGTTCTCCAGAAAGACCTCTGGGAGGAGAGCGGAAGGTGGCAGGCGTACGGAAAGGAGCTTCTGCGGTTTCAGGACAGGCACGAAAAATGGTTTACCCTGGGCCCGACACACGAAGAGGCCATCGTCGATCTTGTGCGGAATGATGTTCAGTCGTACAAACAACTGCCCTTGAACCTCTACCAGATTGCCCCGAAGTTCAGGGACGAGATCAGACCGAGATTCGGACTGATGCGCGGCAGGGAATTCATCATGAAAGACGGATATAGCTTTGACATGGATGAAGAACAGGCAAATAAAACATATCAGAGAATGTACGATGCATACAACTGGATATTCAAACAATGCGGACTCAATTTCAGGGCTGTTGAGGCAGATACCGGGACCATAGGCGGAAAATTTTCGCATGAATTTATGGTCCTTGCAAACACCGGCGAAGAGGCCATCGTCTCCTGTGAAGCGTGCGGGTATGCCGCAAACGTGGAGAAAGCGGAAATAGGATATCCGGATTCCGGTACCGGCACAGAAGGCGAAGAGAGTCCTGCCCCTGCATTGGTCGAAACACCCGGCAAGCACACCGTGGAAGAGGTTTCCGGGTTTCTCAAGGTCCGGTCTTCAGACATCATAAAAACCATGATCGTAAAAGTTGACGATACCTTCGTCGCTGCTCTTGTTCGCGGCGACCGGGAGCTTAACCCTATAAAATTGAAAAACGCGCTCAATGCAAACGAGGTACAGCTTGCCACCGATGCGGACTGTGTCGGGATTTCCGGAGCTCATGCGGGCTCGATTGGCCCCGTCGGGTTGAAAATAAAAATCATTGCGGACAGGGAAATAGCAGCCATGCGCAACGCTGTCGCAGGTGC
Source organism: Deltaproteobacteria bacterium (assembly GCA_023489065.1). The sequence goes on from JAMDCL010000120.1 coordinate 3,165, forward strand.
AAATCAGGACGGCCATCACTATACGGGGATCACCCCCGGCAAGGATTTCCAACCGGCCTCGATCGCGGATATACGGAACGCCGTTGCCGGTGACCGATGCCCGCATTGTTTTAAACCCCTCGGTATCACGAGGGGCATAGAGGTCGGCCACATATTCAAGCTCGGCACAAAATATTCACTCAAGATGCATGCGGAATTCCTCGATGAAAGCGGAGGGTCAAAGCCCTTTGTTATGGGGTGCTATGGCATAGGCGTGGGCAGGACCCTTGCAGCCTCCATTGAACAAAACAACGACAATGACGGAATTATTTTCCCGATAACCATAGCCCCGTACGAAATAGAGCTCATAGCCATCAATATGAAGGACAAGGATATCAGCGACACGGCAGAGTCTGTGTACAGGGAAATGAAGGACAGGGGATTTGATATCATATACGACGACCGGGACATCTCTCCCGGCATGAAACTGAAAGATGCGGACCTCCTCGGCTTTCCGGTGAGGATCGTCATAGGAAAAAAATTTAAGAACGAAGGTGTCGCGGAGATCAAGATTAGAAAATCGGGAGAGGTCATAACATCGACAAGGCAGGCATTGGTCGAAAAGATAACAGCGCTGCGTAAAAGCCTTTTGCCCTGACCTCCCCCGTCAAAGGGGGAAACCCTTAAACTATTTCTCCCGAGAAGCAGATCCTCCGATTCATCGAGAGAAAGAACCCTATTTTTGAATCGTTACTTCTTTGAGCTGCTCATTTATCTTGTGAATGATACTCGCGGGCAGAGGAACGTAATCAAGTGATTTCGCCATGCCCTGTCCCTGCGCTGTATAAATCCATTTGACAAAATTCAGGAGCTCATGTGCCTTCCCGGGATTCATCTGGTGCTTGTAGATAATCAGATAGGTAAACCCGGCAATGGGGTAAGAATCTTTCCCCGGTGCATTGACAAACATGATGTTGAAATCGGGTGGAATTCTCTTTACCGTTGCTGCCGCTGCCTGAGATGATGCGATGGTAGGCCACACGAACTCACCGGACTTGTTTTGTACGGGTCCATAGGTCATACTGTTTTGGAGTACATAGGCCAGCTCGACATAACCAACGCTGCCCCGCGTTTTGGTGATGAAACCCGCAACACCGGGATTTCCTTTGCCGCCGATGCCAACCGGCCAGTTTACGGATATCGACCGGCCAACCTTCTTTGCCCAATCCGGACTTACATCACTGAGATATGAGGTGAAAATAAACGTTGTGCCGCTGCCATCCGAACGGTGGACAACGATGACCGGGAAGTCCGGCAATTTTATATCGGGGTTGACGGCCTTTATTCTCGGGTCATTCCAATTGGTTATCTTGCCGAGGTAGATGTCCGCGAGAAGCCCGGGGGTGAACTTGAGCCCTTTGCCGACGCCGGGTATGTTATATGCAATCGCAACACCTCCGGAAGTATCCGGCATCTGCATAAGCCCGTTCTCTTTCATCATCTGCGCGGTAAGCGGAGCATCACTTGCGCCGAAATCAACGGTCTTTGCTATGATCTGCTGAATGCCTCCCCCGCTGCCAATGGGCTGATAGTTGATTTTAACACCGGTTTTTTGTGCGTATTCGTACGCCCATTTTGTCATGACCGGATAAACGAATGTCGATCCGGCCCCGCTCAGGGGCTGCCCTGCAACAGCAGCACGCGGCAATGCCAGAAGACCCAGCATGACTGCAGCAAGTCCCGGCAAGGCAATGCCGCCCAGCATCCTTATTATCTTTAACCTTATATCCGTTGCCAACAACGGATTGTTACCCTTTAATTTTAGTTTTAATCTTTTCATTTTGTTCCTCCTTGTCTCAAGGGTATACCCTCTGTGTAAATTCCGTATTACAAGGGCTTATACATGATGTAAATTTGCAATAGGGACCAAAGAGAGCTTTATCGTAAACACCGTGCCTTCGCCTTTTTTGCTGCCCACCGATATTTCTCCGTGAAGATCCTGAACACTATTTTTAACTATGGCAAGCCCGAGGCCTGTCCCTTTCCCCGAACCCTTGGTCGTAAAAAATGGATCGAAGATCTTTTCTATGTATGCCTTATCGATGCCTTCTCCCGTATCGGAAACATCAAGAATGAGCTGACCGCTGCTGACCACTGCTTTTATGGCAAGCGCCCCTTGTCCTTGCATTGCGTCGACGGCGTTGGTGACGAGGTTTAAAAGAACCTGCCGTAGTTTTTCATAGTCTGTTTTCCACACGGTACCGGCAGCAACATCGAGCGAAATCCCGATATTCTTTAGATCCCTTACCAGCCCTGCGCTGACGAGTACGTCGTCGCAAAGGGCCTTTATATTGACATCGAGGAAGACCGGCGGTTTTTGTCGTACATACAAAAGCAGTTGTTTTATCAATGCATCTATTCTGTACGCCTCATTCAGGGAGCGGCCTATCATATCTGCCTGCCTGCTGTCCTGCGCGCGGCCGGAATCACGATCAGCTCCTTTACGAACGGAAGATATGGCTGTTTTTACCG
>JAMDCL010000090.1 GCA_023489065.1 Deltaproteobacteria bacterium
ATGAAGGTTGAGGCAGAGGAAGCATATAAAAAGGCACTGTCGCTGAATAAAAATTTTTCGGATGCCTATAATAATCTCGGCGTATTGTATCTGAGCGAAGCTCAATGGGATAAGGCGATAACGGCATTCCAGGCAGCGCTTTCCAATCCGCTCTACATGTCACCTCAGATAGCATGGGTAAATCTTGGCTGGGCATTCTATCAGAAAGGCAAACTCGACGAATCACTGAAAGCATACAAAAGCGCTCTTACCATTTTACCGGATATGCCGGCAGCTCATAACAATATGGGGCTGGTCTATTTAAGGAAAAATATGCTTCCCTATGCTGAACACGAATTCAAGACGGCGATATACTATTTCCAGGGATATGCAGAGGCTTATCTCAATCTCGGCATAGTGTACATGAAAGAGAAAAACGATGCAGAAGCAAAAAAACAGTTCGAAACAGTACTCAAACTGGCACCCGACAGCACCTTTGCCGGGTCTGCGGAAAATTATATCAAGTTGTTAAAATAAGATGGATAGTTTTGGCGAGTTTCTCCGGAGGGAAAGAGAACTCAGGCACATAGAGTTAAACGAGATATCGAAAATAACAAAGATAAAGAAAGCTTATCTGCAGGCAATAGAAAACGATACGTATGATGAACTTCCCGATATAGCCTTTGTCAAAGGATTTATAAGGGCTTACTGCAATTACATAGGTCTTGACTCCGAACAAACCGTGAACTATTTTCAGCAGTTTTATGAGGAGAGCTTCAATCAAACGGTAAAACCTCAGAAAAAAAGTTTACGCAGAGGGTTAAACCGGCAAACGATAATCGTCCTCGCAGCAGCCGGGCTGGTTTTAGCCGGCATAATGCTCGTGCTCCTGTACCGTACATCAAAGGACAGAATGATCAGGCAGGGGCGTGGACAGGAAAAGAATGTTCAGGAGGTAAATTTACCATCAGCCACAACAGCCCGCTCGAACACGGAGACTGCCACGGCCGTTACGCAAACCGCTCTCTCTGAAATAACGACAACCGGTGTTCCGCTTACCCTGACAGCCAGACAGCATACCCTTCTTCTCAAGGCAACGGAAAATACCTGGGTAAGACTTGTGCCGAATAATGAGGAAAGCGCGGGCCAGGAAGCTTTAATGAAAACAGGCGAACAAGTTTTCTGGCGATTTACCGGCACAGCTATGCTGACGGTCGGCAATGCAGAAGGTCTCGATATTATACTGGATAACCGGAAAATCCATCACAACCGTATCAGGGCAGAAGTTATACGGCTTAAATTGCCCGATTAAGTTACCGTGGTATGCATTTAAAAATAGTCCGGAGATCCTTACCGTTATTCTTCCTTTTGCTTTTTGTAGCTTCCTGCAGTCTCATACGGCCAATCGTGATAGAAAAACAATACTCTCTTGAAGATGTCAAAAATGCAAGCTCTGCGGGGAACTATAAACTCGCATACAAAGAATTAAACTATGTCCCTTCATCGGGAATGTCCGGTGAACCGCTTCAACAGTATACGTTTATGCAGGCCTTCTTGAGCTACCAAACTGCACATTATAAACGCGCACAGAAGTATTTTAAACAATTACTGTCTGATAAAACAGGTGTTCTTGATTATGTGAATTGGTATCTTGCCAGAAGCTATGAGAAATCCGGTGATTGCCGCAGTTCTCTGACATATCTGCATCTCATTGCGGACGGTTACACCGAAAGTGTGTTCTTTAAACCTTCCATACAACAGATGGGCCAGTGCATGGCGAAGATGAAAGAATACAACAATGCCATAGCGCTTTATTCCGGATACATAACGGACTCTTCCTTTTACCGGCAACTGCCGGAAATGCTTACGCAAAGGGCTGCCCTGTATGTGAGCACCGGTAATACTATGAATGGTATAAACGATTATGTAAAGGTGTACTCTATGTTTCCGGCCTCACCGTACGCAGGCATCGCATTCAGTGCGCTCAGCGCTATAACGGATGTTACCTGCTTAAGCCTTGACCATTATCAGAGAGGGCGTCTGCTGATGATGGAGGGCAACTATACTGAGGCATTAGATGAACTGAATATGGCCATCCCGGGACTGCGCGAGAACGGTAACAATAAGAAAATATCCAATCTGTACAAGGATACCGGCATTGCATATTATTATACGGGACACTACAACGAGGCGATTACCGCATTGGAAACATCCTTGCACTATAATACCAAAGACCACGATTACCCGGAGATACTCTTCTGGCTCGGTAAATGTTTTATAAAACGCGGCAAGGCGGATTATGCGAAAAACACATTTATGCAGCTGGCATATATAAAGAGCAGCTATGCGCCCATGGCTATGTATAAACTCTTCGCTCTTTACCGGGATGAAAACAATGAACAGGCGGCGCAGCGCTGGTTGTTGAAACTCGCAAACACCAACACACCTTTCTCGCTGACAGCTTACTGGAACCTTGCTTGGTCATCTTATAAAACCGGTGATTTTAAAGATGCACTTTCTTATTTAACAAAAATGAAGCGTTCAAAATACAGCGATGAATCCGAAAAAATAAAAGCGGCATATTGGCGGGCGAGGATCCTGTTGAAAAGAGGGAATGCCGGCAAAGCCAATAAAATCTTTTTTAAGATAGCGAACACGATGCCCATGAACTATTATACGCTCATGGCAAACATGTGGATAGGAGTGAATACGGTTTCTTATGATGCCAATGCCATTTATTCTCCAAAACCCGTGCTGTTGGATCCTTCTTTCCGGTACCATTATTCGAGATATCTGTTCCTCATGAACATTGGACTTCGCCGGGAAGCGATCCGTGAACTTGCGGCACTTTCCGCACTCAATCTATCCAGAAACGAATACCTCTTGCTCTGCCGGGAATATTATGTCAACGGCGATTTTTTTCACAGCCTCTATATCGCTCGTACGGAGCTCGGCGATAAGTTGCAGACATTTGACGGAGACACCGCGCCCGTATGGTTTTATAGCTATCCTGCCGGTTATTCCCAGATAATAAAAAACTATACTGAAAAATATCAGCTCGATCCGTTTCTCCTCTATTCGCTTATCCTCCAGGAAAGCAGATACAAACCCGATGCTGTCTCAAATGCGGGTGCCTTGGGTATCATGCAGATTATGCCGTCAACAGCCTCACGGGTGGCAAAAAGTATAGACCTTACTCCTTTCTCCTCCCAAATACTCATGGATCCCCAGATAAATTTAGGCATCGGCATATGGTATTTTAAACAGCTTATGATGAAGTATAAAGGTAATTATGTTTTGAGCCTTGCAGCATATAATGCAGGTAAGAAGTCCGTCGACCAGTGGCTGGCACATTCTACGGATTGTAATACGGACGAATTCATAGAGGACATACCATTTCCGGAAACCCGGCATTACGTAAAGAGCATCCTTGCAAATCTCGTCGCCTATTCGACTATATACGGAGGCAGTATCAATCTCGAAAAGCACCTGTACATGGAAGGCAGTTTTTTGAAAAACTGCCTTCCAAAGAAGTAGGATTACATCTCTACAGAATATTCCATGGTATCAAACCAGAAACCGGTTTTCTTTATGTTGTCAATCTCTGCCTGGATCATGGTGTAATGTGCTTCTTCCATCTCTGCAAGCCGCTTGAAGGTCGTCTGTATTTCGGGTAATGCCGCATTTTTTGCGTTGGTTGAATAATAATCGACCGCCCTCTGCTCAAGTGCCCGTGCAGTCTCAAGTGCGGACAGTTCGGTTGCATTCGCCTTGCCCATGGTTTGTATATCCTTCTGGCTAATTTTTGGCAGCAACGGTTCTACGGCCGAACGGTCAATCTCAATGGATTGCCAGCCTTTCTGTGCGATGACATTGTTTATCTGGTTATCCAGAAGTGTCATGTGTCCGAACTCGTCTGTTGCAAGCCGTATGAACATGTTTTTACCGCCTATATCTTTTGTCTGACGTGCAAACTTAAGATAGGTTAAAAGTGCTTCTTTCTCAGACTCGTTGGCCCCGCGTAATACCTTGAGCAACTCTTTATCTCTGTTTTCCATTTATTTACCTCCTGTTTAGTCTTCTGTAAGAACGTACGCATCGTACTCCAACTGGAGAGAATCGCGATGAGACTGTTCTTCCTTAATAAGCCTGTCGAATACCTTCTGCTGTTCCGGATCTTTAACAATATCCCGGATATCCGTATACAGTTTCGCCGACAGTGTCTCTCTTTTTATGGCAAGCAAGAGTATCTGCTGATATTCCATATGAAACTGCATATCATTCGGGAATGACTCGTGGATTGAATAGTCATCAATGTTCAGCACGGAAAGATCCATGAGCACTTCTTTCGATAACTGCATGCTTTCGAGCTTTTGCTTGTGAATGAGCTCCTGTTTTGCAAGTTGATCGAAAAATGTTTTGGCGTTCGATGTCTTCGCATTCTTTTTTGCCTCTGTATAGAAGTTATAGGCGTCCAATTCCCGCTCTATGGCGAACTGTACTATGTCTTTATACTGTTTATCCATAAACTCTCCTTCAAAGTTAAGCATCCTTATGAGAATGTAAAGAATATAAAATTAAATACAAGACGGTCAATAGATTTTTAAATATGTGTGTTCCTGAGCCGTCCGTCGTGTTTAAGGGGACCGGGAAAGAAACCCGGCATGTACTTATTCAAATACAATCTTGACCGGCTTGTTCTTCCCTGCCTGAATGACATACGTGCCTTTTGTATCTATTTTATAAAATATATCTTTTACCGGCGAGCCGTTTATGGTAACCCCGCCTCCCTGGATAAGCCGTTTTGCTTCTGTTTTGCTTGGGGCTGCAGCCGCATCAGCCAGGATCTGATATACAAAAGCCTGCTCCCCCGAAGATTTCAGTTTGAATTCCTGGAGTTCGTCGGGCACCTCTTTTCTGGAGAATACCTTTTCGAAGGACCCTTGAGCCTGCCGTGCCTCTTCAGAAGAATAAAACCTTTTGCACAGCAGCAATGCGAGCTGTTTTTTTATCTCCATGGGGTTTATTTTTCTCAGCCTTGCCTGTTCTTTTAATTGTTCGATTTCATCCTGCGGCAACTCCGTTAAAAGTTCATAGTACGTCCACATCAGTTCATCCGATATACTCATGACCTTGCCGTAGATCGTATCTGCGGGCTCATCTATTCCTATATAGTTGCCGTAGGATTTGCTCATCTTCTTTACTCCGTCGAGTCCCGGCAAAAGCGGCATGGTAAGCACAACCTGCGGCTGCTGGCCATAAGCCTCCTGAAGCACCCTGCCGACCAGAAGGTTGAATTTTTGATCCGAGCCCCCGATCTCGACATCCGCTTTCAGCATGACGGAATCGTATCCCTGCATCAGCGGGTAAAGGAGCTCGTGCATGCCGATGGGTTTTTTTTCAGAGTATCTTTTCGTAAAGTCATCCCGTTCGAGCAGTCTTGCGACCGTATACCGTGAGGTAAGTTTTATCAATTCCATCATGTCGAATTTCCTATACCACTCGGAATTATACCGTACTTCCGTCTTGCCGGGATCGAGTATCTTGAATGCCTGCATGGTGTACGTCTTTGCATTCTCCTGCACCTGCTCTCTGGTGAGCTGGGGCCTTGTTATCGACACACCTGTGGGGTCTCCTATAATTGCCT
>JAMDCL010000141.1:0-1858 GCA_023489065.1 Deltaproteobacteria bacterium
ACTCATCCGCACTGCCGGTATTTACCCACGCCTGTATCGATACGAGCGGCGTATCGGGCACATGATCGTAAAAGACCTTCAGCCCGTTTGGAAGGCTGAATGTCTCTATTGTTTGATATTTATCCGTCCCGGTCCCGCTTGCAGCGGAAATTGTGTATAACTTTGTGAATAATTTCATAAAACCTCCACGATTATCTAAAGGAGGGGCGGAGTTACCTCGCCCCTGTTTCCTGTACTGAATATGTGTAGCTGAAACAGCAAGTCAACCCCATGAAAAAAACTCAGGGCAAAGCAAATATTCCTGCAAAAACACCTTAGGATAGTATAGTATACCCATTATTATCATAGGGTCAACTGATTGTAACAGCATAAACTTGTTTGTATTATATTTCAAATAGTTAAGCTTAAAAACCCCTCAACCAAAGGTCTTTGGGGGAAATTAAAAATTAAAGATTAAAGATTCAAGATTCAAGATTCAAAATTCAAGATTCAAAATTAAAGATTAAAGATTCAAGATTATTTCCTCTACGTTTATCCCCCTCCCTTGACGGGAGGGGTAAGGGGAGGGTGGATACACGTTCTAAGGGATTATTGCAATTTCTGAAGAAGCATATTTATTGCCGCTGCGGTTGTTTCCTTTCGATTACCATCTCTATCTTTATGAAAAATAAATCTTTTTACCGCTATTTCCTTGCCGCTTGCCACAGCGATGTACACAAGGCCGACAGGCTTTTTTGCACTGCCGCCGTCAGGCCCTGCAATACCTGTAACCGCGATGGAGCAGTCTGTATGCATAAGCCTTTGAACACCCTTTGCCATTGCCTGTGCTACCTCTTTCGATACCGCACCATGCTTTTCCAACATTACTCTGCTGATACGCAGGACCTTGATCTTTACCTCGTTGGAATAGCTCACTACCCCGCCCGAAAAATACCGGGAACTGCCCGGGACGTCCGTTACGACCTTCGCAATCAACCCGCCTGTGCAGGACTCTGCTGTCGACAGGGTCTTGTTGTGCTTTCCGAGAAGTTTACCAAGCTTTATTGCTAATTTTTTCATAAATCCACATTCTTACTTATTATCAAGCAGGGACTCGGAGAAAAAACTGGATTCCGCATCGAGTTCGGAATGACAGAAGAAAATTGTCTTATTCATTGGTCCCCTCTACCCTGCCCCTGAACGATTTTTTCTCTGCTGTATGTTTCTTGTCCCTGAGCATTTTTTCTTTTGCCCTTTTCGAGCGCTTGCGTTTCTGACGCCGTATTTTTTCTATTTGCTGCCTGACCCTGCTTTGTTCCCCGAGGAGCAGCTCTTCGATCTTGTCGGCCAGCAGCCGCCGTGCAAAAAACCTGTTCAACGCCTGTGAACGCTCCTGCTGTACCTTGACCTCGATACCGGTCGGCAGGTGTTTTAAATAAACGCAGGTCGAGGTCTTGTTGACGTTCTGTCCTCCGTGGCCGCGGGAACGGAGAAATTTTTCCGCGATATCTTCTTCCCTGATGCCGAGCGAGCGCATCCTTTCAACAAGCTCTTTTTCCTTGCTTTTATTTACCATAACAAGTCCTCTCCATACAACACTTTAAAAGTTCACTACCGTATTTTTATCTGGCGCATCAGACTTTTTGTGGGTTCTCCCCTCTTTGGAAAAGAGGGGTAGGGGGAGATTTGAAAAAAAACGCTCCATAAATCCCCCTGAATCCCCCTTTTCAAAGGGGGAATTAAGCCCTGCCACATTTTTACTTACCCACACAAAAGCCTGAATATCTTTTTATGACGCCAGCACCTGTGGCCCAGCGGAAATCGTTGGTGAATTTATAAAATCATGTTCTAAGTCTTATAAGACCTCTTCTCCTTCAGT
>JAMDCL010000141.1:1868-5608 GCA_023489065.1 Deltaproteobacteria bacterium
AACGGAGAAATTTCTCAGCGATATCTTCTTCCCTGATACCGAGCGAACGCATCCTGCCGGCAAGCTCTTCTTCCTTGCTTTTATTTACCATACCAAGTCCTCCGGGGAATAGGCCATACCTCTTGGTCTTCTCAGGCCTATTTTTCCTCCAGATTGACAGATTACCATTGTTTTGACATAAAGGGAAGCCATGGCAAGGGTAATTTCAATAGCAAATCAAAAGGGGGGCGTCGGTAAAACAACAACAGCCGTAAACCTCGCTGCAAGCCTCGCCGCAGCGGAGAAAAAGGTGCTGCTGGTGGACCTCGACCCCCAGGGGAATTCTTCGAGCGGCTTCAGTATCGATAAGGCTGCCCTGCAGTCGAGCATTTATCACGCGATCATCGGGAAAAGCAGGCTTTCGCAGATCATAAAATCCACGGAGCTTGAGTTCCTGAAGATTGCTCCTTCGAACCAGGACCTCATCGGCGCCGAGATAGAGCTGATCAACGTCATATCGCGGGAAACGAGACTGAAGAGCGCACTCAAGGAGGTTTCCGGCCTCTATGATTATATCATCATCGATTGTCCTCCGTCCCTGGGACTGCTCACGGTCAATGCCCTTACGGCCGCAGACAGCATCATCATCCCGCTCCAGTGCGAATACTATGCCATGGAAGGGCTCGGACAGCTTATGAAAACCGTGGAGCTTGTCACGGAAAACATAAACCACGCGCTCGAGATAGAAGGTATTTTGTTGACAATGTTCGACCCGCGGAATAACCTGTCCTTCCAGGTGAGGGACGAGATAGACCGGCATTTTGCGTCCCTGAGGTTCAAGACGGTCATTCCCAGAAGTGTGAGGCTGAGCGAGGCCCCGAGTTTCGGCAAGCCTGCGCTGCTGTATGATATAACGTCAAAGGGAGCACGGAGCTATATAGATATGGCGAAGGAATTACTGCAAAAACATAAGGACAAAGGAACAGCGGAGCATGGAAAAAAAGCATAATGCCCTGGGCAAAGGGCTGTCTGCACTCATACCGATTAGGGCAAAGGAAATGACCGCAAAAGAAGGTTATTTTATTTGTCCCGTATCGAAGATCTCGGCAAACAGGAACCAGCCGAGAAAAGCGTTCAACGACCACACCATCGACGAGCTGGCACAGTCCATACAGGAGAACGGCATTCTCCAGCCCCTTGTCGTGAAGCCCGACGGCAGCGGCTTTGAGCTTATAGCCGGAGAGCGGCGTCTGCGTGCCGCAAAGAAACTGGGACTCAGAGAAGTGCCGGTTATCATCAAGGACGTGAATGACAAGGACCAATTGTTCCTTTCGCTCATCGAAAACCTTCAGCGCGAGGACATCAACCCCATCGATGAGGCCGAGGGATACAGAAAACTTATCGAGGAATTCAGCCTGAATCAGATCGACGTTGCAAAGCGGGTGGGCAAGGACAGGGCAACGGTTGCAAACGCCGTCAGGCTTTTACGCCTGCCGGAAGAGATCAAGAACGCAATCAAGAACGGCAGCGTAAGCCCGGGACATGCGCGCGCCATACTTGCGCTTTCCACGATCGAGGAACAACTGAGGCTTTTCAAGAAAGTCCGCGATGAAAAACTTACGGTACGGGCTGCAGAAAGCTATGTAAAAACAAAACGGAACAAAACAAGAGAGGCGTCTCAGTCAAAAGAGGCCGCATCGCAGATAACCGCGATCGAGGACGAGCTGAGGAAAATATTCGCCACAAAGATAAAGGTAAGCAATCACGGCAGCAGGGGATGGCTCGAAATTCATTATTCTTCTTTCGACGACCTCGACAGGATTTTGAACACAATACGGGGAGTTTAGGAGGCTCTATGTTTGATAAAAAAGAAAACAATGTTTCGTCCGAGGAGATCCACACCATCATAGGCAAAGAAAGTTCTTTCGAAGGAAAACTGGTGTTTGACGGCGTGGTGAGGATAGACGGCTCTTTTAAGGGCAACATACAATCGAAGGGCAAGCTGCTGATAGGGGAAACCGCGGCCCTGGAAGCTGAAATAGAAACCGGCTCTTTGATATTGAGCGGCGAGATCAAAGGAAATGTTACCGCATTCGACAGGGTAGAGATCAAGAGCAAGGGAAGGTTCACAGGAAACATAAATACCCCCGTTCTGCTTATAGAAGAGGGCGCCTCGTTCAACGGCACTTCTTCCATGGAAGTACAAAAGATATCCTCCCTTGTAAAAGAACCCGTTTAACTCCCTATGGAACATGCTTCATCCCCGGCGCCTGCAAAACTCAACCTGTTCCTCTATGTCACCGGCAAACGGGATGACGGCTATCACGATATCCTGACACTCATGCAAAAGGTATCCCTGTACGATACGATCGATATCCGGGTCGAAGAGGGCGATGCCATCCAGGTGCAGATCACCGGCCTTATGGGCCGTGAAACCGCGGGCGATACCCTGAGAGCGGGGAAACCCGTGCCCTCCGAACCCATGAGTACGATCCGGGATATTCCCGTGAACGAAAAGAATACCACTTATGCCGCGGCGCAATTGTTTTTCCGGCAAAAGAGCATACAAAGAAAACGGGTCGTCATAACGATAGAAAAACACATCCCGGTCGAATCCGGCATGGGCGGTGCAAGCAGCGATGCCGCATGCGTCCTGACCATGCTCAATAAACTCCTGCCTTCTTACACCGGACCGGAGCTTTTTGAGCTCTCGAAGGAGATCGGGTCGGATGTACCTTTTTTCATGATAGAGGGCAGCGGCCTTGCGAGCGGCAGGGGAGAGCGCGTCAAAAAGGTTGAGATCGCGGGCCCTTTATATTATGTTGTCGTAAAACCGGGGTTCGGCATCTCGACGCGATGGGCATATTCCCAGTTAAAATCATTGACAAAAAACGGACTACCGCTTATGTGCGATCTTGTCTTCTATACAAAGGAAGATATTGTGAGATGTCTTCATAACGACCTTGAGACGGTAGCGGAGGAACGTGCTCCAGAAATAAAAACGATAAAGGAGAAACTTTTACAAAGCGGTGCAAAAGCAGCGGCAATGACCGGAAGCGGGTCTTGTGTTTTCGGCATTTTCTATGAAGAACAGGAAGCGGATAAAGCATTTAATACTATTTCAAATGACTATACGACGGTTTACAAATTAAGAGGTATAGAACAAAGGAGGTAACAAGTATGGAAATTACAGAGGTAAAGGTATTCCCGGTTAACGAGGAGAGACTCAAGGCGTTCGCAACAATAATTTTTGACGGTTGCTTTGTCATACGAGACCTCAGGATCATCAATGGTAACAACGGTTTGTTCGTAGCCATGCCGAGCAAAAAGATGAAAGACGGCAGCTACAAGGATACCGCACACCCGCTGAACAACGAGACGCGGCAGAAGATCGAAGACACGGTCATCGACGCTTACAAAAAGGAGCTTGAAAAAGGCGACGTCATGGAACCGGAGGCAAGCAAGGCAGAGGCATAATTGAAGTCTTATTAGCCGGAGGGAATCGAACTCCCCGGCTTTTTTGGGGCGTAGACAAGCGGTAAGTCAGCAGACTTTGGATCTGCCATTCGGAGGTTCGAATCCTCCCGCCCCAGTTAGGATATACTATGAACGTTAATTTAAAAATATTCAGCGGCAGTTCCAATAAAGAGCTTGCGGAGGACATCTGCAAGCAGCTCGGCATGGGCTCCGGAGATGCAATGGTAAAAACATTCAGTGACGGAGAAAGCAGGATCGAGATCAATGAGAACGTGCGGGGCATG
>JAMDCL010000070.1 GCA_023489065.1 Deltaproteobacteria bacterium
CCGCCGACAAGATTCCCGGAACAGTCAAAACAGTAAATGTCAGGGATAATCAGAAGGTCAAGAAAAACAAGCTCCTCCTTGAAATCGATCCGGCAGATTATGAATTGCAGGTTAATGAGGCGCAGGCAAATCTGGACATCCGGAAGAGTTTATTGGACCAGGCCTTGCGCAATAAAGACCGCGCAGAATCCCTCTCAAAGAGACAGGCGATTTCACAGGCGAGATACGAGGATATTCTTACTGCTTATAAAGTGGCACAGGCCCAGGTTGAAGCTGCTGAAGCGCAGCTCAAAATAGCGCGTCTTAACCTCGGATACACGAAGATATATGCTCCTGCCGACGGCTATGTAGCCGAAAAATCCGTTGAGGCAGGCAATCAGGTAATGCCGGGGCAGGCGCTCATGGCCGTTGTTTCAAGCGACATGTGGATAGTTGCCAATTACAAGGAAACAAAACTTAAAAATGTGCAGCCAGGACAGAAAGTCAAAATTCAGATCGATGCATATCCCGGCAAGACTTTTAAAGGCAGGGTGAACAGCATTCAGCGCGGTACCGGTGCGGCATTCAGTATGTTTCCCCCGGAAAATGCTACCGGCAGTTTCGTTAAGATAGTCCAGCGTATACCGGTAAAGATCGTTTTTGACGGACAACCTGAAAAAAAATACGATTTTAGTATAGGAATGTCCGCGAGTACCGAAATAAAGATCAGGTGATGGAAAAAACAGACGCAGGGAATTACACTGAAGAATGGCGGCCGGGCAGTAACCCGTGGCTGATTGCCGTCGCAATCATGCTGGCCACTACCCTGGAAGTTCTGGACACTTCCGTCGCGAATGTTGCGGTACCGCATATAGCGGGAACCCTTTCCGCAACTCCCCAGGAAGGCACATGGGTTTTAACCAGCTATATTGTTTCCAATGCGATCGTTCTGCCTGCTTCTGCGTGGTTCGGAAGTCTCTGGGGACGTAAACGGGTGCTCCTTATAAGCATAGCTTTGTTCACCCTGTCTTCCATGTTGTGCGGCGTAGCGGCAAGCCTCGGTCAATTGGTTCTGTTCAGGGTGCTCCAGGGTGTTGGAGGAGGCTCTCTTCAGCCATTTTCCCAGGCGATATTGATGGAAAGTTTTCCTAAGGAAAAGCGAACAACGGCCATGGCCGTATTCGGTATAGGGGTTATTGCAGCGCCGATCGTAGGGCCCATTCTCGGAGGCTGGATTACGGACAACTTTTCGTGGCGGTGGATATTTTTTATTAATCTGCCTTTTGGCATAGCTGCATTCCTGATGATTAAAATGTTCGTGGAAGACCCTCCCTATATCCGGAAGATTGGGAGAGGAATCGATTACTACGGATTCGCATTGATGGCCATCGGCCTCGGTACGCTCCAGGTCATTCTGGATAAAGGTCAGCAGGTGGATTGGTTTCAAGCGGTGTGGTTGCGCTGGACTGCGGTAGGGGCTTTTGTTTCACTGTTTGCGTTTGTTTTCTGGGAATTCCGAACGAAGCATCCCGTGGTTGATCTGTACGTTCTGAAAGACAGGAATCTTGTCGGCGGTATGATTGTTGCTTTTATGATAGGCGCTATTATGTACGGGACAATGGCATTGTTGCCGCTTTTTTATCAGACCATGATGCAATATACGGCCCTTTTAAGCGGCTTTATATTACTGCCGCTCGTGACGGGGGCATTATTGGGAACTATCGTGGTGGCAGTCAGTAATAAATACATTGATAATAGGGTTTTGATGCTGTTTGGGTTACTCTTAATCGGGTCTGCAAGCTTTATGCTTGGGAATATCAACTTACAGGTCGCCATGAATTCAATGGTAATCCCGCTCTTTGTCCTCGGTGTCGGCACAATAACCGTTTTTATACCGCTGTCAATTACCGCACTAGGGACATTGGCTGCCAGGGACATGGGGAACGGATCCGGTCTTTTTAATTTGGCGAGAAATATCGGCGGAAGCTTTGGCATTGCAATTACAACGACAATGCTTGCCCGCATGGCGCAGTTACATCAGACCGTTCTCGTTGGCCAATTGACGCCGTTTAATCCTTTGTATCAGCGGGCAATAAGGGCATATCCCTCTATAGCAAATGGCATGCTTTATGGGGAATTATTACGCCAGTCCGCTCTTCTTGCGTATGTCGATTGTTTCCGCTGGTACAGTGTACTTGCTTTTCTTTGTATAACCATGATTTTCCTGTTCCGGAAGGTGGAAAGCACGGGACCCATGATGGTCCATTAAGTTACCGGGGATCGGGGAGCTGCAGGTCTTGTTTTATTCATGGAGATCATAAAGGGTGGATTTATTCCCGTAATTAACCCGACTCCGATCCATAGCAAAATTCCTCGCAGTCTGATATGTTCGTTTTTATGAAGAGCCAACACGTTGAGGAAATATCAGAGCGGGTTGAAAGGTCTGGGAAGACGGGGAACCCTTCTGACAGACGTGCATTCCAAATCCCGGTTCTATCCAGCTCCCGTTTTATTCTTGGATGATATGCAGGAAAACGATTTTGAAAGTATCAGTATGACTGCCCGGTTCGTCGCTTACTGGAGACAGTATACGGACATACCCTTTTCAAAGGACGTTGCCGGACATATTCACGCCGGAGAGGTCATAGAGACCTTTCTCGGGGAGAATCACATAGCCCCGGCAGAGATAAGCTGGTATGCGCCGCTTTTCGAAGTCCGCTATAAAAGTATTGTAGAGGCCATCCGCAGAAAAGGTATCCGGCAGGTCATTGAACTGGCGAGCGGCCTGTCTTTGCGCGGGCTTGCCATGACCCGCGACCCTGCCGTTACCTATATCGAAACAGACCTTGAAAGTCTGACAAAGGAAAAGGCCGCACTTGTTTCCGTACTGAGACAAACATATGCCCTTGCTGATTATGGCAATTTCCATCTGTGTCCGGCGAATGCGCTTGACAGGGAGCAGGTCCTTTCTGCAGCCGGACGTTTTCACAAAGACCATCCCATAGCCGTCGTCAGTGAGGGGCTGTTCCCGTATCTTACGCACCAGGAGATGGATACGGTCGTACGGAATATCAGAGACATGCTGCAGATGTTCGGCGGTGTCTGGATCACGCCGGATTTTTTATTCAAGACAGACAGTACCAGAGCGCTTGCCAGCCGCCGCAGGGTGGGAAAGGCGATTGCCAAGCTTACCGGACGCCGTCTTCATGCGACCCTGTTCGAAGACGAGGGACAATTGCAAGCATATTTTGATGCATCGGGACTGCGTGTGGAAGTGCTGAACCAGGTCGACTTGGCACAGCACGTGGTTTCGCCCGGAGTTTTGAAACTGCCTGCCAGCATCATTGAAAACGCAAAACCAAGGCTTCACCTTTGGATCTTGACCCCGAAAGCTACTGGGGATGCTGTTTCTTCTTAACATTCCTGATGCTGGAAACCTCCAGATCGAACCTTGCCAGCATAATGCATCATATAAATTCAGTTTACACCCGCATGGCCAGGGTCGTTACGTAGACTTGTTTTATGCCTGCACGGAGGAGGGCTTTGGTGCATGCATTTACCGTGGCCCCGGTTGTAATGACATCGTCTATAAGTAACACCCTTTTCCCCTTGAGCGATACACGGTCGGCAACTGCGTAAGCGTCTTTCACATTCTCCCGTCTTTTTTCAGCGCTGAGCCGGGACTGGGGCGGCGTTTCTTTTATCTTTTCAAGTATCTGTGGAAACACCGGTATTGATAACTTCCGTGAGAGTGCTTCGGCGAGGAGTTGTGTCTGATTGTATGACCGGTGTTTGAGCCTGTGTGTTGATAAAGGCACCGGCAGGATGGCGGTGATATCCTTTGCTGCAAAATGTGCTTCGTAGAGCTTGAAAAGCTCTTCCGAAAAGAATGACGAAAGATTGACCCGATCCCCGAACTTGAACCGGTGAATAAGCTTTACGATTGCCCCATTATACTCGAATACCGCCCTGGACAGGGTGAACTTGTTCTTGCCTTTGATGCAGTCGTAACAGATGTGCGATATGCCGCTGTGCGTTGTAAACGGCTGGCCGCACTTTGTACAATAAGGCTGCTGAATGTATCGTATGCTGTTGCTGCAGTCCGTGCAAACCGCGGATGTCGTTGCCCTGCCGCAGACAATGCAGCCGTTCTGGAAAAATATGCCGGTTACCAGTTTGAACTTCGATATAATTTCCATTTTTCGATCAGGGCTTTTGCAGGTAGAGGAAGAATTCCTGATTGCCCTTTGTCCCCTTTATATCCGAGGGGACAACCGTTATAACATGAAATCCGATTTTTTTTGCTGCCTCTTCTATCTTAGAAACAGCCTTGGCCTGTTTTTCGGCGGACCTTACAATACCGCCTCTTTCAACATCCCTTTGTTCAAGTTCGAATTGCGGTTTTATCAATGCAAGTGCATGACCCGGGCTTTTAAGGCAAAGGAATACATTAGGCAGTATAAGTTCGAGCGAAATAAAGGACACATCGATAGTTGCGATATCTATTGTAGTCATGACATCCTTTGGTTCGAAATGCCTGAAGTTGATCCCTTCCATGAGAACAACCCTTTTATCCTGTCTGAGTTTGTAATCGAGCAATCCGTAACCTACATCAATCGCGAATACCTTTTCAGCCCCGTGCTGGAGCAGGCAATCCGTAAATCCTCCTGTGGAGGATCCGACATCCATTGCCACCTTTGATTTTACATCGATCCCGAGCGTTCTGAGAGCTCCATCGAGCTTGAGACCGCCCCTGCTGACATAGCTGACAGAGGGAAGCTCAAGGGTTAGTTGATCCGTTTGTTGGACCTGGTGCCCGGGTTTGTCCACCCGGATACCCTTTACCCGTACCTTGCCCTCCATAATATATGCTGCTGCAAGGCTGAGGTTTTCGGCAAGCCCTTTTTCGACAAGCATTTGATCAAGCCTTTTCTTCATTGTTCAGGGCAGGAGGATTAACTGAATGTCCATGACATTCGTGCCCGTAGCTCCCGTTTTCAGGAGTGCACCTGCTTTATCAAGCACGGTATATGAGTCATTATTCAAAAGATATGTATTTGGATCCATACCTATTTTAGCTATACGGTTCGTGGTCGTGTTGTCAATAATTGCACCTGCTGCATCCGTAGGCCCGTCTGTCCCGTCCGTACCGGCAGAGAGGAGGGTTATCTTCTGTTTCCCTGCGATATCCATGGCAAAAGCCAAAGCAAGTTCCTGGCTCCTGCCTCCTTTACCGTTCCCCGCAACCGTAACCGTTGTTTCCCCGCTGCTTATGAGGCAAACCTTCTTTCGGTTTCCCGTCTTCCGGCGTGCCATTTCATTCGCTATTGATGCGAGCACATGTCCTGCTTCCCTTGCTTCGCCATGCAGGCTTGTGGTCAGGATCACAGGGGTTAAACCCAATTTTAATGCCCGGTTTTTGCATGCGTCAACCGCTTTCCTGTTGTCTGCAATGATGATGTTTTGTACCTTCGACCGTACGGCGCGATTGTCCGTAACATTCTTTTTCCGCTCAAGCCTTTTGATGACTGCTTGCGGAACTTTATCTCTTCCGTGGTAGCGATCGATAATTTCCAAAGCCTGCTGAGGAGTTGATGTGTCCTGTACGGTGGGT
>JAMDCL010000024.1:0-3688 GCA_023489065.1 Deltaproteobacteria bacterium
TGTACAGTACGATAAAGAGACAACCGAAAGCACCAGCGCAAAGGTAAAGGCTTCGATAAAACCGTTAACCATGCATTTAAAGAAAGGAGAGATAATCGTCAGGGAAGGGGAGAGGATCGACAGGAATGCGTACGCAAAATTAAAGGTGATCGCAGATACCGGCATTGTGCAGCACTGGTATGTACTGATACTGTTCTATGCGTTCATATTTTTTATCATGATCTTTTCCGTACTGGAGTTTTCTCAAAGGAATATAAGGAAATTCAGCATAACATTTAAGGACGGGGTTTTCCTTTCGATAACCCTGCTTTTAACGGTTTTGATCGCACGGCTTTCGACGATGCTCACGAACATCGGCGAGATTGCATCGTTCAATATCCCTCAGGAGGCGTATTATTATGCGGCACCGATTGCCTTTGGAGGCATGATCGTACGGCTCATACTCAATTCCGAAATAGCCATCGGGTTTAGTATCGTTGCGGGACTGACGGCAGCTATGACCGTATCAAACAATGTGTTCATTGTATTATATTATATCATCAGCGGCCTTTTAGGTGCCCATATGCTTGCCAAGTGCGAACAGCGATCTTCCATTATGAAGGGCGGACTGGTCGTTTCGGGAGTAGGCATGTTTCTGGTCAGCATGTTTATGCTCATCCAGGGCAACCAACCGCCGACACAGTTTGTCATAAATATTATTATGGCTTTCTTTAGCGGTGTAACCTCGGCAATCATGGTAACCGGGCTGACACCGGCATTCGAATCTCTTTTTGATTATGCAACCGATATTAAGCTGCTTGAACTTGCAAACCTCGAAAACCCGCTTTTGAAAGAATTGTTTATGACGGCTCCGGGCAGTTACAATCACAGTATGATGACAGCAACCCTCGCGGAAGCTGCCGCATCCTCCATACATGCCAACCCGCTTCTGGCGAGGGTGGCGGCCTATTATCACGATATAGGGAAGGTGAAGATGCCGGATTATTTTATAGAGAATCAGCAATATATGGCAAACAAACATGATAAGCTGTCCCCGAGTATGAGCAGTCTGATAATCATATCGCATGTAAAAGAAGGGAAAGAACTTGCAAAAGCGTATAAGATACCCCAAAGGATTATAGATATCATCATGCAGCATCACGGTACGAGCCTGGTCAAATATTTTTATGAAAAAGCAAAAGAGAAAAACGGTAACAGTATACAGGAAGAAGAGTATCATTACCCAGGTCCAAAACCACAAACACGCGAGGCCGGTATTGTCATGCTTGCCGATGCTGTTGAGGCCGCTTCAAGGACACTTACCGAGCCAACCCCGGCGAAGATAAAGGCAATGGTGGAGAAGATCGTAAACGCACGGTTTGAGGACGGCCAGCTCGACGAATGTACCCTGGCACTGAACGACCTGAATGAAATAAAAAAGAGCTTTGTGAAGGTACTCTCGGCCATTTTTCATAAAAGGGTTGATTACCCCGGATTCAAATTTAACGTACCACCCGCAAAAACCAATGGATATTCAAATATCCTCCCCATACAAAAAAAGCAGTAATCTTTTGCGGGCCGTTACCGCCCGATGGAAACGGTTTGCTGCTTCGTATAAGGACAATGCGAAAATCCTTATTGCCTTGGTCGATGATTCCATGATGAAGGAGTTGAACGGAAGATTCAAAAACCTGGAAAAAACGACCAATGTCCTTTCGTTCGAAATGAATCAGACAGATCCCGAGGACGGGACGTTTATTCTGGGTGAAATTATTGTATGTGTCGACACCGCGAAGCGGGAAGCTCTCCATGCCGGCATGCCTGTTGGCGATCGGCTAACGGAGTTATTCATTCACGGGCTCGTGCACCTGTCGGGATACGATCATACGATAAACAAGAGAGAAGCCGTCAGGATGCGGAGGAAAGAAAAAGAATTGATGAAAGAAATCGCCATGATTGACAAGAAATCCGGGAAACGAGTTTGATCGTGCCTTTATTCTTTTCGGTCCTTTCCGGTCTATTGGCAGGGTTGAGCTTCCCCAAATACGGGTTCTCATTGATCGCATGGATAGCGTATGTGCCGCTGCTGTTTTCGATTCAACAAATAAAGGGCGAAAATCAGGTCATCAAGAGCTATTTGTATGGATTCGTCTCCGGATTTATAACAAATGTGATTTTGCTCTACTGGGTCGTCGTAGCAATGAACAAATATGGCAATATCAATTTAGCCGTGAGTATACTCGGGCTTGTACTGCTTGCTGCGATACTGAGCGCTTTATACTCCGGAACATTCACCATGCTGATAAAAATATTCAGGAACGGCCGGGTGTCCGGAGAGATACTCTTTATCCCGGTTGTATGGGTTGTCCTCGAATATGCCAGAACATTTCTTTTCTCCGGTTTTCCCTGGGAATTATTGGGGTATTCCCAGTACAACAATCTTTCTCTGATACAGATCTCGAGATTTACTTCGGTATACGGGGTATCGTTTTTGATTATGCTCTTCAACGCCCTTCTCTATGAAGCCATTGTCTGGTGGTACGATACAAAAAGCACACGGACGGCGAAGTACCCGTACCTTTTTGCTAAAACGGTTGTGATTTTTTTGCTGATCACCGGCACGCTTATCTATGGCGATTTAACCAGAGAGAATGCAAGGTCGGTTATGGATCGTACAAACGATGAAATGACCGTTGGATTAATCCAGGGCGATATAGATCAGAACCATAAATGGGATCCGGTTTACCAGGACAACACCATAGCCTCCTATTTATCGCTTTCGCAGGAGGCGTACAACCAGTCGCATCCCCGGCTCCTCATCTGGCCTGAAACAGCTACACCCTTCTTTTTCCAGTCTGACACCAATTATGCGTCACGGATAAGCGACTTTGTAAAATCCCATGACCTCTATTTGCTGTTTGGAAGTCCTGCCTTCGACTATACACAGAACGGCACGCAATATTACAACAGTGCGTTTCTTATGGACCCCGGCGGTACGATACTGGGGCGGTATGACAAACGGCATCTGGTGCCGTTCGGTGAATACCTTCCCTTGAAAAACCTTTTTTTCTTTCTTAAAAAATTAACCGATACTATCGGTGCTTTCACCCCGGGCAGGCAGGGCAACCTCCTGAAATTCGGGAACGTCAGCATGGGAACGCTTATCTGCTATGAAATCATTTTTCCTCAATTGTCCGCCAATGACGTCAGGGACGGTGCAAACCTGCTTGTTACGATAACCGATGATGCATGGTTCGGGAATACCTCTGCGCCGTACCAGCATTTGTCCATGGCGGTGTTCCGGGCCGTCGAGAACGAGAGGTTCGTCGTACGGGCGGCAAACACCGGCATCTCCGCGGTCATAGCCCCTACGGGGAAAATCCTTGCTTCGACAAAATTATTCGTGCCTTCGTTTATAGATTATAAGGTCGCCTTAATCAATACGCATACCTTTTACTCCGCGCATGGCGACGTCTTTGCTTTTGCGTGTATCCTGCTGTTCTTATGGTTTGCCGTTCGTTATGGTTATGACCGCTTCACCAGACAGAGCTTACGTTGAAAGCGGATGGGCGCCCGTCTTGACGGAGGTAATGACAGTAAAATTTATCTATGCTATGAAACGAATATGAACATGACGATACTGGATCTATTCAATAAGAGGCTTGATGCATCGCTGCAGAATACTATAAAAATACCGTTTTTTTATTTT
>JAMDCL010000024.1:3698-5442 GCA_023489065.1 Deltaproteobacteria bacterium
CGAGATCTACACTCTTTCCCCTGTACGTAAAGGGGAACGGCGCGAAACCGTTACCATGGATCCTTACCGCTCTGTTTCTTGGTATCATACTGTTTCTGTTGTACATAATATATATCACCGGCGGGTTCAATGGTTAAAAGATTTCTCCTTATCGGTATAAGTGTCTTCATTGCGCATACGGCGTATGCCCAATCCCTCGATAAGACGGTGCATAATTTTTGTTCTGCACTCAAGGATAAAGATATAACAAGCATACACACCCGGACAATGCTTTTGCCTTATTTTATCTCGGAAAACGACCTGTCCAATTTTATCGTTTATATGAATATAAAAATGGAAAACGCCGGTTTCAAAAGGTTTACCGTTTTGAATTGTGTGACAAAAGAAATAAAGAACAACGGGATCGATGCTGAAGGAGAGTTTGAAATTACCGGTGAAGGGGCATTGTTTTTCCTGAAAAAGCATGTTCTTGTTCTGACGGTATGGATAAACAAGGACAACCGGTGGTATCTGGAATCACCGTCAACGATAAATACGGATCAGTAAAACAAGCAACTTTTCCCTAATGGATAGCAAATGAACAAAGCGGCAATTACAAATTTTTGTAAAGAGCGTTTAAGAGCCTTGTAACAGGAGATGGGGCAGTAGCTCAGCTGGGAGAGCGCCACGTTCGCAACGTGGAGGCCGAGGGTTCGATCCCCTTCTGCTCCACCATTTTTTCCATAATAATTGTAATTGCCGCTTTGTTCATGTATACAGAAATCATGAATGAGTTAGATGCCCTGCTTTCCAATCTTTACCCATGGTCTTACCTTATCATAGGCGCTGGAGTCATGATCGAGAATGCGGGTATACCCATACCGGGTGAGACCATGATGATCGCAGCAAGTCTACTTTCGTCTGCCGGCCGGCTTGATCCCTATAGTGTGATTGCCAGCGGTGCAACCGGTGCAATAATCGGTGACAATATAGGATATTGGATTGGAAGGATTGGCGGGAGGAAACTGCTCGTTCGCGTATCGAATAAATTCGCTTATGTTGAGCACACGGTAAAAATAACGGAAAAATATTTTAAGAACTACGGCGGAGTAACGGTTTTGCTCGCACGGTTTATAACCGGTGTAAGGATATTTGCAGGCCCCCTTGCCGGTGTCGCCAGTATGGATTTCAAAAGATTTTTCGTTTTCAACGCCATTGGAGCAATCGTCTGGGCAGGTGTTCTGGTGTTTGGAATCATGTACCTTGGCACCATGTACATGGCCTACATCAAGGACTATCAGTATGCGAATTATATAATTTATGGACTTTTATTTGTAGTATTGTTATCTATTACTTACAGAATAGTTAAAAAAATGAGAACTCCTTAAAAGGTCAACGAGCGGCATAAAAAGCAGAACATTCATTATAGATGAAGAATTATTATGACAGACAAAAGAAGTAAAAACGGTTTGATAGGCTTTTTACGGGCTGTTTTGAAGGGGCAGCCCAGAGGGAAGATAGACATTGACATGAAAAACCTTTTAGTCAATGTAGAAAAAATAACAAAGCGCAGATTCAAAAACCACCTTCTCGTAAAAAAAGCCCTTACCCACAAGTCTTCGAGGCTTGCGGACGAACAGAACAATTACGAGAGGATGGAATTCCTCGGGGATGCGGTACTCGGCCTCATTATATCCGATCTTTTATACTCGTCGTATAAAGAGGAAGACGAGGGCAGGCTCACGTATTATAAAGATACCCTTAT
>JAMDCL010000063.1 GCA_023489065.1 Deltaproteobacteria bacterium
CCGGCAAGCTCCTCACTATAACGGAAGAGCTGAACGGCGATGAAAACATTAAACTGACGATGGTTATTGCCGACAAAGGTGTTATACGGAAGATGCACTTTGACAATAATTTCATTCAATCGCCGGAATTTCAGACACTGAAGGGCCTTTATAAAACAATCGTGGAAAAGATGCCGCCGCCTTACACGGTGGATGAAGACGGGAAAAAAGTATCTATGACAACGATTAAAGCACTGATCGAATACTGCATGGAACATGCACAAAAAGGTCTGGCCATCCAACGGTATAAGGGACTCGGAGAAATGAACCCGGAACAGCTCTGGGAAACAACTATGAACCCGGATAAAAGGATTATGGTTCAGGTAAGGATAGAGGATGCCGTTGCTGCGGATGAGATCTTTACCATTCTGATGGGTGATAATGTACAGGCACGGCGGACTTTCATTGAAGAGAATGCCCTGTATGTCGTAAATCTGGATGTGTGATGAGTATAAAAGAGACCGTAAAAAAGTACAAAGCTCAGATATATCTGGCCATTCTTTCCCTGTATGCGGTGATATTGGTACTCGGGGCTATCAGCGAGGTTTTTAACCTTGGCTGGTTTCGCTGGCTCGGCCCCTGGTAAATCTCATTTTTCCCTGTCGTATTCCACGTATGCATACACGTTATGATTGTGAATGGACTCGAGGTTTTCGGCCTCGACGGAGAAACCGGTAATCTTTTTGTTCCTCTTCAGTTTCTTGGCAACTTCCCTTACAACATCCTCCACGAACATCGGGTTCTTGTACGAATGTTCGGTTATGTATTTTTCGTCGGGCCTTTTGAGCAGCGAGAATAACTCGGCAGAAGCGGAATGTTCCACGATATCGATGACCTCTTCTATCCATACGAGACCGGTGAACCTTAGATGAACGGTGACAAAACCTCTTTGGTTGTGTGCGCCGAACCTGCTTATCTCCTTTGAACAGGGACACAGCGTTAGCACCGGCACACTCACGACAAGTATAAAGTCCGTACCTGCACCGTTTTTAATACCCATGAACTTACAGTTGTATTCCATCAAACTCGGCGAGTGCGTCACCGGGGATTTCTTTTCCACAAAATAGGGGAATTCTATCTCGAGATGTGCGGAGTTGGCATTGAAGCGTTTCTGCATGTTTTCGAGAATCCCGGGGAAGTCCTTAATATTGATATTCCCCCTGTGCACATTGAGGATCTCGACGAACCTGCTCATGTGCGTGCCCTTGAACTGCTTTGGCAGGTCAACGTACATATTGATGCTTGCGATCGTATGCTGTATACCGTTCTTCCTGTCCAGCACGGTAATAGGATACCGTATGTTTTTTATGCCGACCTTGTCGATGCCGATGCCCCTGGTATCAAACGTATTCTGAATATCCTTCATTGAACTTTACAACTCCTTGTCCCGAATAATTATTTATCTGCCCTGTAGATCGCCCAGTTGTTATCGGACTCCCAGACCTTTACCGCGCTTATCCGGACCATGCCGGAAATCTCAACGGAGAGTGACTTATACAGGTACTCCGCTATATTCTCTGCGGACGGTTCGATCTCCGTGAAAGGGGCTATTTCATTGATATAGCCGTGATCGAGGACCTTGAGGACGGTATCAAGTTTTTGCTTCAGCAGTGCAAAATCCATGAGCATCCCGTTGACAAGGCTTTCTCCATGGACGGTCAATTCCACCGTATAGTTGTGCCCGTGCAGGTTTTCACATTTACCGTTATAATTCCTCAGCCGGTGCGCCGCAGAAAATCTTCGTACAACGCCTATCTCGTACATGGTTCCCCTTTGTTCATGTTTTTTCGAATACCAGAATCCTTCTAAATGAGCCGTCGGGCAAGTTCGTAACGAATTCATCGGTCTGTTTCAACCCGACCATTGCAGGCTTATCCTCTTCTTTTTTTGATTTCATTGCAATAAGTTTCCCGCGGTTTTTCAAATACGGCATTGATAATTCGGCAAACTCCTGCAGGGAAAATGAGGCGCGCGATATTACCACATCAAAACTTTTACCCATAATTTCCTGGAAGTTTTTTTCCTCGGCTCTTTGGTGCAGTGCCGTTGCGCCTTTCATTTTCAAAAGACCTATCATAGTGCTAATGAAGTTTGTTTTTTTCAATCGTGCATCAAGCATTACTATTTTTACGGACGGCCTGGCGATTTTGATCGGCAGGCCGGGAAAACCGGCACCGCTGCCGATATCAAGGACGAAATCATTGACGCCGATAAATTTTAATGGGGTCAGGGAATCTATAAAATGCTTGATGATAATACCGGACTCTTCTTCAATGGCAGTCAGGTTAATGACCTTGTTCCACCGCATAAGCTCGTCCATGTACAACTGAAACGCATGGAGAGTATCCTCGAGGCCGCCCTCGATATCGCTTTGTTTCAGAAATGTTTCCAGAAGGGATCTGTTTTCTGGCATCATAGGTTTACTTTATACCGGATACAAACGAGCCTTACTTCTTTCCCATGTTCATGGACATATCCCTGTAGACGAGCATCCTGGAAGGCAGGATCTTTATATACCCTTTTTTTTGCCAGGCAGAGAAGATCCTCGACACCGTTTCACGGGTGCTGCCGATTGCATTGGCTATGTCCTGCCTTTTGATGTTTCCGGTTATGACGGTATAATACCCTTCTTTTTTCCCTTCTGTCTTGATAAGGCCGTTTATATACTTTATCAGCCTCTCATAAACATTCAAAAGTGCCAGGTCCTCTATCATTGCGTCCGCTTCCCTTACCCGTACGCTCATGTCTTTTAATATTTTTATGGCTATGCCGGGAGACGATTTTAAAACATTCAGGAAATCGTTGCGCTTCAGTATGATAAAATCCGTGTTCTCCGTGGTCATTGCATTAGCAGAGCGCGGCATGCCGTCAAGCAGCGACATCTCTCCGAAAAATTGTCCTGTCCTGAGCAGGGCAAGGGTTATCTCCCTCCCTGCACTCGAATAGCGGTATATCCTGACCCCGCCTCTTGTAATCAAATACATGGCATCACCGGGGTCGTCCTGATGGAACAGCTCGGTAGCTTTCGGAATGTGCTGCTCCCGTATATAGGGCAACAACCTGGCGAACTCGTCCGGCGTAAGTTCGGAAAAAATACCGATCTTTTTTATTTCGTGCTGAATCATACCCTATATAAACAACATACCACCGGCAAAGTCAACACGGCGCCTCCCTTAAATTATAAGTAAACCAATGGGTAAATAACACCCACGAGTTTTGTTTGACATTTTAGGTTCATTATGAACAATACTACAAGTAATGGTACATTGATTTATAGCTTTACTCACCTCCGAAAGTAGATTGCGTTAAGATTATGAGAATCCATGAAGGGATTCGGTGCTATAAACAATTGAATAAGGAGGCATTATGCAAGGCATAACGAGTGTGTGCTACACCCACACACATGATAAGTTTATCTTTTTTCCGTCATTACGATGCGCCCTTGGTGCAGAAGCAATCTTTCCAGTCCGTCATTCCAGCCCCGTATTACATAAGGATCAAAACTCCAGTGTTTTTGTTCAAATCCTTACAAGGAATGGTAATGTATGAAGTCTGCTAAGGTTTTTACATACACTTTTTTGTCTTTGGCAATATTTTTATTTTTAAATACATTGGTTTTATCAGATAGTGGAAAAGAAAGAGCAGACTATAAACATGAAACACCCCCTGTAGCAAATCGCCTTTGATTCCTCTTACCGATGGCTATCCGGCCCAGTCCTGTGACAATGGCTATGGCATCATGCAGCTCACACAGGGCATACCAGGAGGGCTGACTTATAATTTAGGCAACTATACCGATACCCCGACACAAGACATGATTTGGAACTGGGTTGCTAATATCAATGCAGGGGAGAATGTGATGCTGAACAAACTCAATGACGAGACTACCTATGAGGATAGGTTTACCCAGGATACAGGCTTTTACTACCCAACACCTGAACAAACAGAAATGAACGTCTGGCAGAGGTATAATGGAGGGATCTATTACAAATTCGGATGTCAAGATGCTAATGGTAATACGTACTTCTATTCCATACAAAATGGAGTGCCTACCATACCCAACATATGTTTTACAGAAAATTTACCATTTGATTGGTTTAAGAATCCGATACTAAATCAGAAGGAATATGTCAAATGTACGATAAACGGTATAGGTTATCCTTATGCATACTGTGTGAATAATATTGCGGCGCAACATCCTGATTGGTGCCAATAAGCAAAATAAGAAGAGGAGGAACAATGTTAAAGTTTTTTAGAAAGAAAACAATATTTCTAATCTTTTCATTCATATTAGCAACAAGTACAATGACTTTTGGGTCAGCCGGAGGAAAGGTAGTGATTGGTAATTGGCAAACAGGGGCTTGGAAAGTGGGTGAATGGAAAGGTCCGTCTAAACTAAATTTATCATTATATGGATGGGTTCAAGAAGTAGAAGGGCCATGTAGCGGTGGTGGACCATGTTGGGGATTTAATCCTGCATATGCTACGGAGTTAAATGTGAATACGGGCGTATATGAGATAATAGGTAAGGGATATCTACCCGATCAGGTATATGGTTACAATAAATGTGGTTTTCCTGAAGCATTTGATATAGCTAATATGAAAGCATATGTAGGGTGCGGAATTTCTATAGCAGCTATAGACCTCAATACAGGCAAAGTAGCAGGTACATTCACCTTGGGTGTTTCTCCCGGCACTGATATGGATATGTTTCAACCAACTCTTAAAGTAAGTCCTGATGGTTCAAGGATATTTGTAAACAGAGAGATTTTTGATGGACATACTTACAAGATAATCAATAAGAACACTCAATTTTATGAGTATTTTACTTTTTCTCCAGATAGCAAACTAATATACAATATCAATTATATTAGAGATATAGCTAATAGTAAAATTATTCCTCAAATTGACGTTTTTGATGCATACACGGGCAATGCCGTTTCTAAAATTGAGGGAGAAAAGTTTTTGAGTGAATATCCTAATCTCAAAATGAGTTTAAGCAGCAAACATCCAAATATCGAATATCCATATATTGGAGAGGTAAAAAAAGGCGAATTTGTACCTGTGATTGTACGCACACCGCCTTATTTTATAGGGTATATGTATGACATAAAAACAGGAGCAGCATCACCAACTACTGCTGTTTTTGGGTACTCACCAATACTTTCAAATAACGGAAAGTGGTGGATTGTAGATCCACATGAAGTGGTGCGGGATAGTACATCTGCTATAGTTGCTAATAACTATCTTGGGAAGGTGGATATATATGAGGTTGCAACAGCTAATAAAGCAGCTGGAATGAACATTAGTTTACCTACACATTCTTTAGGGGGAATGGGACCATACAGTATAAATGGTCAAACTGTAACGAGCTATTCAAAAGGAGCAATCATTTCCTGGCTCGATGACCATACCTTCATCTACAACACCACCCAAAAGCTGATCTACTTTGATATTAAACAGAATAAGATTATCAAGCAGATTCCGATTATCAGA
>JAMDCL010000033.1 GCA_023489065.1 Deltaproteobacteria bacterium
AGTTGAGCTTCAGGAAATAGGAGTTCGGGGGCAATACGCCGTTGATCAGCGTATGAATGCTGGATTTGTAGAACCGTTTGTAATCATCGACGATGATATAAAAGTCCGGGAAGCTCGTCGGTGTCGACAACTCGGGGTTGAGCATCGATCCGTACATATAGATGCCTGCGATCCCCTCAAAATGCTCAAGGAAATAGTTCAAGAAAAACTCTGACGACGGAGTTTTGTACGGATAATACGCAGAGGCCATTTGTGCGATGATTGTATTTTTGAAGTCGTTTGCTTCCATGATATGCTGCCTTATCAATAAAAGGCTCCGGAAGTATAAATACAAACAAATATATTTACAACTGTTTGGTTTATTATATACTTGACACAAATATCAATACAGGAGGGTATATGGAATTTAAAGATAAAGTCGCCGTCGTAACCGGGGCCGCAAGCGGTATCGGCAAGGCTGTTATCCAGATGTTCGCGGATGAAGGGGCAAAAGTGGTGCTCGCGGACATCAATGAGCAGGGGATTACCAAATTTGCTGCAGAGTTGACAGCAAAGGGTGTTGATGCGATTGCCGTGCAGACGGATGTTACCAAGCTTGAGATGGTAAAGAACCTTCTCGACAAGGCCATGCAAAAACACGGCAGGATAGACATACTGCACAACAATGCGGGCATTATTCTTCCGAATGATATCGACGTGATCGACTATAAGGACATAGACCGGCAGATCCACATCAACCTGTACGGTATCATCTATGGAACAAAAGAGGTCATCCCCATTATGAAGAAACAGGGCTTCGGACACATTGTCAACACCGCATCCCTGGCAGGGGTCGTACCGGAACCGAGCTCGGCGATCTATTCAGCCACAAAATTCGGCATACGGGGCTTCGATCTTGCGGTAAGACTTGAACTTATGAAAACCGGTGTGAGCATTTCCACCCTGCTTCCGGATTCCGTGGAAACCCCCCAGCTCCATTATGAGGCTACGCACGGCGGATCGCCGATGTCGTTCCTTGATAAAGCCCAGACGCCCGAGGCCGTTGCACAGGCAGTAAAAATGGCCATACTCAAAAACAAGGTGGAGGTCTATGTGCCGCATTCGCAGGGCATCGTTGCACGGCTTGCACTCATGTGGCCGTGGCTCATACCCATGCTCTGGCCCATGCTGGAAAAATCCGGCAAGAAGAACAAGGAAAAGAAAATACAGGAATTAAAAAAGCAAGCATAATCCGGCCCATCCGCAGGGAAAGGTTGAGCGGGAGTTCTGCCTGCGGCTGAAAGCCGCCTCGGACGCTGTTTATGCTTCTGAAGCAGTACCGAGGGAGTGCTTAATTGCCTCTGCTATCTCTGAAGCGTATGCGTGAATGAGTTTTTGGTCCTGTCCCTCGATCATGACCCGTGCAAGGGGTTCAGTGCCCGAGTATCTGACCAGTACCCTGCCGGTGTCTTTGAGCTTGCCGGATATAGCCTGGATGACCCTCTCGATCTCCGGGACGCTGGAAAAAGGGATTTTTTTTGCCACGGTCACGTTGACCATGACCTGCGGATATTTGTCCATGACCCGTGAGAGCTCGGAGAGCTTTTGACCGGAAACCACCATCAACGAAAGTACCTGCAGTGCCGTTATAATACCATCGCCGGTCGTCGTATATTCTCCGAAAATGACGTGTCCGGACTGTTCGCCGCCGAGGACATAACCCTGCTTCAGCATGTTTTCGAGAACATACCGGTCGCCGACCTTTGCCCTCACCAGATGTATGCCCGATTTCTTTAAAGCGAGTTCCAGCCCGATATTACTCATGACCGTTGCAACAACACCGTCGCCCTTCAATCTTCCGTCTTTCTTCATGGCAACGGCACTCATTGCGAGAATAGAATCGCCATCGATGGTGTTGCCGTGTTCATCACACAGGATCACCCTGTCCCCGTCCCCGTCGAATGCGATCCCGATATCGGCCTTGTACCTCTTTACCGCGGTTATCAGGGACTCCGGATGGGTAGAACCGCAGTTGTGATTGATGTTCCTGCCGTTTGGCGATGCAGCAATAACGGCGATAGAAGCACCCAGTTCCTGAAACACTGCCGGTCCGAGTTTATAGGTCGCACCATTCCCGCAGTCAACGACTATTTTTATGCCCGACAGCGACAGGTGTTTCGGAAATGAATGCTTGAGAGAGACGATATACCTGCCCGCAGCATCCGAAAGCCGGTACGCCTTGCCTATCCTTTCCTGCGGGAGCGTGGGCTGGATGGTACCCGGGGATAAAACCATTTTTTCCATCGCTTCTTCGATAGTATCATTCAGCTTATACCCGTCCGGACCGAAAAATTTTATGCCGTTGTCCTGATACGGGTTGTGCGAGGCTGATATGACAATACCGACATCGGCCTTTATTTCTGTTGTGAGGAACGCAATACCCGGGGTCGGAAACGGGCCGGTCAGAACCACATCGCCGCCCATGGAGGTGATACCTGCGGTAAGGGCCATTTCAAACATATACCCGGATAAGCGTGTGTCCTTGCCGACGACAAACTTGTGATGAGCTTTGCCGTTCGCCAGGATAGCACTCGCTGCTTTACCGAGCTTCAATACGGTTTCTATGGTCATGGGTTCTTTGTTTGCAGTGCCCCGTACCCCGTCTGTACCAAAAAGCTTGTTCATGAATGCTTCACCTTGAATATGACGACGATAGCCTGCGGTTGTACGGTTACCATTTTATAGTTTGATGTCGAGAGCGGCACCATGAGGGTGATGGTATTTCTGAACTTGCTGATGTCTACCGGTATGGTCATAATGACATTTATCGTGCTGATAACGGTAGAGGGGCCGACGATCGTTGCCTTGTCCGGTTCCGTGGTTATGCCTTTCAATTCGTGGCCGGACGGAGGGGTACCGACTATCGAGACACCGACATCCACGGTCCTGCTTACGATCCTGTCAAGCGCAATGTTTATACTGTTGGGATAAACAGTCTCTATCTTGATCCCGCTGGGAAGATTGAATTCCGAGGGAGATATGTTGAATATGTAATTGCCGACGTCCGTTTTTATCAGATTGATGCTGTAGACCGGTTTGCTCTCGGCGTAGCTGAATACGGCAGATGAAGGACCGGACAGCGTAACCTCTATATACCTCGGGATGTCATTGATAATAACCTCATCCGCAGGCATATTGTTGATGAGTATGGGCACCTTGAGTGTAATCTCGGAGGTCTTTTCACTGTGTGCAAAAAACCACAAGAATACGGCTATGAGGACGGCCAGGATCTTGTACGTGAAATTATCCGTAATGAGATGAATGAATTTTCTCATGGATTTATACCCAATAGTTTTGCCAATTCCGGCTGCATGGTTTCCGGAGGCTCGTAGACGGTTATGTTCTTGTCGACGACTATCGAGACCTTGCCCGTTTCCTCCGATACAATGACGATTACGGCATCGGTTTCCGAAGAAAGACCGAATGCAGCCTTGTGACGGGTACCGTACGTGGGATGGTATTGCATGTCCTGTGAAAGCGGGAGCATGCATCCGGCGGCTATTATCCTTTTCCCCTTTATGACTACTGCCCCGTCATGAAGCGGCGTGTGGGTGTTGAATATGGTCAGAAGCAATTCTTTCGTTGCAATGGCGTCGAGCATTCTCCCCGTGTCTATCGTTTCTTTTATCCCTATGTTTCTCTCGAACACGATGAGTGCCCCTGTTTTTGTTTTGGTAAGCTCCACGACGGCCTCCGTAACCTGCTCAACGCAAGTCCGCAACTCGCCTGCCTGCGCATTGCCCTTGTTGAAATAGCCCTTTCCCATGTAAGCCAGAGCGCGCTTCAGGTCCTGCTGGAACACGATTATAATGATAAGCACGATGGAACTGATGAAGTTATTCAACAACCAGTGAAGTGCCGTCAGGTTGAAGATATTGGAAACGATATAAGCTCCAAAGATGATAAAAATACCGACGAGTACCTGTGCGGCCTTTGAACCCTTCAACATGAGCAAAAGCCGGTAGATAAGATAGCTAACTATCAGGATATCAACCGCATTTTTAACGATGCTATAAAGGAGACTGTGCATTATATACTGTCCATGATATGGTTCGTCATTAAAAGTGCCTGCTTTGTTTCCCTTATATCATGAACCCGGATAATATCAACCCCGTGTGTCGCTGCCCATAGCGCCGATGCAAGGGAACCTGACAGACGTTCACCTGCATCCGTATCCGTAATCTTGCCGATAAAAGATTTTCTTGAAGCGCCGACAAGCACCGGGAACCCCAGTGCCTTGAATGCTTTTATGCCCTTGAGAATCAAAAGGTTGTGTTTTATGGTCTTGCCGAAACCTATGCCGGGATCAATGGCAATATGTTCTTTGTCTATGCCCATCTGTACGGCATAGTGTGCCCGCTTCTCAAGGTAAGACAGGATCTCTCCGATCACATCGTGGTACTCCGGGCTTGCCTGCATTGTTCTCGGTGTGCCCTGCATGTGCATCAGGACAACACCGGCACGGTATCTCTTAATAACCTCGGGCATGGCATTATCGAAACTCATCGCGCTGACATCGTTGACAATGTCGGCCCCGTTTTCCAACGCTTCGGCAGCAACATCCGCTTTCATGGTATCGATGGACAAAGGGATTTTTACCTTTTCCCTGAGCTGTTTTATAACCGGCAGTACGCGCCTTTTTTCTTCTTCGGAATCTACGGATTCGGCGCCCGGTTTTGTGGATTCTCCGCCTATATCCAGAATGTCGGCCCCTTGCTCGGCGAGAGCAATCCCATGCTCAACCGCTGCTTGCGTCGAAAAATAGTTACCGCCGTCGGAGAAGGAATCCGGAGTTACGTTTATAATCCCCATGAGCCTGGGGCCGTCCGTAAAACTCAGAAACGAATCTCTGTATTTCAACACCGTGAGCGGGTGAAAAAGATTGTTGATGGCCGTGCGCAATTCCTCCGCAACAACGGACAATCCGAATTGCTGGGACGCTATCTTGTCCGAGATGATCTCAATCTGCCGGTAGGTGCCCATCAATATCGCATCGCTCACGGTGTCCGGGTCCCTGATAACGCTCCATGCGTTTGCAAGCTCTGCGCCTGCGGCCAGTGCCTCCTGCTTGAGTATGTTCGCGGCAGGCGAAGACAAGGATTTTATTTTAAAGGTATAAAATACAGCCTTCTTGTTCATGATATCTATACCTTCGGGATGTACTTCCAGTGATTTAAAATGCGAGGAGATCTCCCGTACGGATACAGGGCTTAAAAGATACACCTTCTTCATACCGTTATGAGTGCAAACACCTGCTACTGAGGATTAACAATGGCATCAATCTCGTTTGCGTCGAGTATCTCTTTTTCCAGCAGTTTCATGGCAAATTTATTCAGGATGTCGAATTTCTTCTTTAAAAGATCGGTAGCGGTGCCGTAACAGGTCATT
>JAMDCL010000117.1 GCA_023489065.1 Deltaproteobacteria bacterium
GATCACGGCAATGTCCGCAGGTATGGTATTGCCCGGGGCAAAGAAGGTGTAATTTTTCGTATCCAGCGTCAGAAGCCTGTCGATCAACGGCGTCTTCGGATAAAAGTCTTTCGCCGGAACATCAGGGTTGTAGCCTATGCCGAAAATAAACAGGTCGACTACCGTCAGCAGGATTAGCCCTCCGCAGACCACCCTTCGATCGAGGCTTTTCCGGTGCGCGCTCCTTATGAACCAGACACCTCCCGCTAAAAACAGCAGTGCGATGACAACTTGTATCACGATAAAGCCGAGGCGCTCCGGCGTGACCCATGAGAGACTACCGCTGAACTGGACCGAATCGAAAAAAGCCGCCGCTAACCCGATATTGCTGCGGGCCACCCGGTACAGCAGGATGGCCAGTACCGACACGATGCCGGCCACCACAAAGGCCTTTTTATTTTTATTATGGTTTTGCACCGCATACTCCGGTGTGCCGGTAAGCGCATGCAGTCCAAAGGAAGACAAAGCACACAATCCAAACTCCATG
Source organism: Deltaproteobacteria bacterium (assembly GCA_023489065.1). The sequence continues at coordinate 527 of JAMDCL010000117.1, forward strand.
AGAAAGACATACCGGGCGCCTGAGCCTGCCCTCATAACCGGCAGTGCCGTAAGCCATGAGAATACGGGCATTCCATAAGCCATACCGAATCCGAACAATATCATGACCCAGAAAGGCAATAACCTTTTGTAGCCGGCCTTTACATATCTCAGGGTAGACAAACCGAGCAATAATGGTGCAATACCGATATACGTATATCTTTCAAAGATATATATAAGTTTATTGAGGGTAAAATAATCATACGACGGGTTACCCCAGAAATTAGGGATAATCCATGTAATGATCGCATACCAGGGCAGATGGCTGCCTGAGACGTGGGAGCGGAAATAAAACGGCTCGCTGTTTACAAGAAGCTGTAGGAACGGCAGAATATGAACAGCGGCAATCAAGCCGCCGAGTATGAGGGCAGTAACGAAATATGCAGCAGCCTTCATGCGGTTACGTCCCGAAATAAAAATACCGGCAACCATATATATAGCCAGGCCAACCAGTACATTTACCGTTGTTTCAGAATGACCGGAAAAGAAAGACAAGGAAGTTATGACTGCCAACACCAGTATTGCCCCAAAGACCTGCTGATTTTTACCGTCCCTTGCACGGCGCAACAACCGTTCCCCAGCCCAGAAAAACCAGGGTATCAGGGATACGACCGCTGACACAGGATGATAGAGCCATGTTACCATGAGCGCGGAAAATGTATATGCAATACTTCCCATCAGTACGGCCGGTTCAGACAAAGGAAACAAACTCAAAAACAAATACATGCCGAGAGCCGCTGCCACCAGCTTTAAGATGGCGATTATCAGAAACCCGGTTTGGAAGTTAAAGAAAAGTCCCGTTAGATTGTAGGGAGACAGCACCCCTGATTGATCGTTTGCAAAGAACGGCAGGCCTCCGTATTCATAGGGATTATATAAAGGGAAACGGTATTTGTGCAGTTCCTGATAACTGTAATACCTCCACGGAATATAGAGGGCCAGGGCATCCACTTGCTGGAAGTTCTGGAAAGGCTTGAGATTATAATCTCCCCATGGATGATAGCTGTAGACAAGATCGAGCGGTGCAAACGTTTTATCCGGAGAAACAATGGCCTTTGAAAAAAAGAGGACTATCAGAAAGCCCATGAACAAAAGGGGTAACATGCGCTTCATGGTACGCTCTTTTTCCTCAGCTTCTCAAAGCAGCAATCACGTCCAATTCTACCTTTGCACCTTTTGGCAATGCACTGACAAAGACTGTCGTCCTGACCGGCGGCTCCTGCGTAACGTACGTCGCATAAACAGCATTAAAAACGTTGAAGTCTTCCGGACTCGTAAGATATGCCGTTACTTTCACGATATCGCCCATGGCAAGATGCTGTTCCTCCAACGCAGACTTTATTGCTCCCCATACAGCTTTTGTTTGTTCTCCTATTCCGCCTTCAACCATCTTCCCCGTCATACGATCGACCGGTATCTGTCCGGACAGGAACAAAAACCCGTTGCTTACAACCATCTGAGAGTACGGCCCTATTGCCTGCGGCAGTTTATCCGTTGCTATACATTTTTTCATTCTCCCTCTCCTGCCATGACCCTTTGTACATTGGTCACATCTTTAATCTTGGCTATATTGTTTGTTATGTCCCTGAGCTGATGGGTGTCCTTGACCGCTATCTCGAACATGAGCGTTGACTTCTGGTTCCTGTTGGGGGCAACGGACGCCCGGATAATATTAATGCCCATGGATGAAATAGAATTCGTTATATTGGCAAGCAGTCCCGGCTTGTCGACACCCGTTATCAGGATCTTGACCGGTCTCAGAATATTGCTTCCAACATCCCATTCGGCATCGATCTTGCGTTCGGGATCCAGTTCAAGTGTCCTCGGGCAGTCCGAGGTATGAATGGTTATACCTCTTCCCCTGGTGATAAAGCCTACAATGGGGTCACCGACGATGGGATTACAGCAGTGAGCGAACCGAACCAGGATATCATCCATGCCCTTTATCTTGACTGCTGTGGACGATTTTCGCGCGACGAGCTTGAAGAGCTTGGATATGGCGCTGTCGGTCTTGGGCTTCAGTTCGTTCAACTTGTCCAGCGGAATCAGGTGTTTCATGACCTGGAACGGCGATACCTTGCCGTAGCCGACCTGGGAGTACAGGCTGTCTATACCCTTGATGCTCGACTCGGACAGGTACTTTTCGATTTCGTTCGAATTTGCGAACTTCGAGAAATCAAAATTGAACTTGGAAAACTCGCTCTCGAGTAATTCCTTGCCGATGTTCTTGCTCTCCTCCCGTTCTTCCTTGCTCAGCCACTGTCGTATCTTTGCCTTCGTCTTTGGAACAACGACAATGCGCAGCCAGTCCCTCGTCGGATGGGCTGTCGGCGAGGTGATGACTTCGACTGTGTCTCCGTTTTTCAGTGATGTCTTCATGGGCACAATCTTGCCGTTTATCTTTGCACTTGCGCAATGGTTGCCGACGTCCGTGTGTATAGCATAGGCGAAATCAAGCGGTGTGGCACCGACCGGCAGCTCTATAACATCGCCCTTCGGGGTAAAAACGTAAACCTCGTCGGGGAAGAGGTCTACCTTTACAAACTGCATGAACGACTCGGGGTCTTTCAGTTCCTGCTGCCACTCTATAAGATGCCGTACCCACCGGAAAGTGACGTCTTCCTTCGTATCGACCAGCTTGCCCTCTTTATATTTCCAGTGCGCCGCAATACCCTCTTCCGCAACGATGTGCATGTCCATGGTCCGTATCTGTATCTCCACCTTTTCACCTTTGGGACCGATAACGGTCGTATGAAGCGACTGGTACATATTGTTCTTCGGCATCGCTATATAATCTTTGAATCTGTCCGGTACCGGCCGCCATGTCGTATGAATAACGCCGAGTGCCTGATAGCAATCCTTGATACTCTCGACAATGACCCTGAATGCGGTGATATCGTAAACCTGCTCGAAATCAAGGTTGTATTTTTCCATCTTCTGATAAATGCCGTACAGGTGCTTCGGCCTGCCGCTCACCTCAACCTTCATTCCCTCTTTTCCGAGTATGTCCTTTAAAATATGTTCGACCTCATGAACATATTTTTCGCGTTCCTTCCGGGTCTTGGCAACCATCTTCGACAATTTGTAGTACAGCTCGGGTTTCGTAAACCGGAAGGCAAGGTCCTCAAGCTCGGACTTCAACCAGTAAATACCGAGCCGGTGCGCAATGGGAGCGTAGATATCCAGCGTTTCTTTTGCTATGCCCTCGCGCTTGTCCTCGGGCATATACTCGAGTGTGCGCATGTTGTTCAACCGGTCTGCCAGTTTTATGATGATGACACGAATGTCCTTTGCCATGGCGACCAGCATCTTCCGGAAGTTTTCCGCCTGTTTTGCGAGCTCGGTATTGAAGGTGATATTGCTAATCTTTGTAACACCCTCAACCAGATCGGCGACCTCTTTACCGAACAGCTCCGTGATTTCTTCTACAGTTGCCCATGTGTCTTCCACGGTATCGTGGAGCAGTCCCGCGGCAATCGTCGGAACGTCCATTTTGAGCGACGCAAGAATACCCGCGACCTCCATGGGATGGACGAGATAAGGCTCACCGGACATACGTACCTGGCCGTTGTGGACCTTGGCAGAGAATACGTAGGCCTTGTTAATTAAATCTAAATCAGCATCTGGATTATACGATAGGATCTTTTCATGAATTTCATTTAACCGTATCATAGCATATCTTTGATGGCCTTTCCGATGAGCGCGCCATTAAACCGGAAAAGCCCATCCATGCTTCTCCTCAGAAGAATTCGCCTCCGGCGAGGCTCACCCCTTTGATCCATCCTTCACCCTGCTGCATCCCAGGGACTATCTCTTTCTTCTCGGTGATCCTACGATATACGGAATTTTGCTCGCTGCAATCTCCCGCAGTGCCAAAACTATTTCCTTATTGTCGTCCTTGTTCTCGATAAGCTGATGTGCACCTTTAATCAACTGGCGAGCCCGCTTCATCACCATTTGGGCGAGTATAAACCTGTTGTTCGTAATCTTTAGAGAATCTTCTACTGTAACCCTTGCCATATATTTTACCTCTCTTTTCTATTGTAAATCAGTCCTTTCCTTCTGTCAATTATCCAGTCCCGTCATATCCTTTAAAACCAGCTCAACGGTATCTTTACCGTTAAACGAGTTGTTCCTGATATAGTACGCTATATTTGCATGCTTCGGTAAATTATCTATGGAATCCACGGTATTAAAGGCCACAACACCGATAGATGTGTCATCCTGGATTGCTTTGCACCTTAACACGTTGTGTTTCAGGAGAACGGGATCCTTGAGCTTGACACCGTACGAAACAAAGACCGGCTCCGCATTCCCGGTACCGTACGGCATCATCAGTTTCAGTTCGTCACTGACCTTCTTCGTTATCTGTTTGAGCTTCAATACTCCGTCTATAGTAAGGATCGGCGTCATCATGTCACCGGTAATGGTCATATCAAGCAGTTTAAAAAAATTGTTCCTGAAGACATCCAGTTTGTCTGCCTTGATGACCAGGCCGGCAGCAAGTTTGTGTCCACCGAACCCCACCAGATACTCGCTCAGGCTTTTCAATGTTTCATAAATATGTATGGATTGTATGCTTCTCGCAGAGCCCTTCCCCACATCGCTGTTCAAAGAAATGAGAATGGTCGGTTTATAGTACGCGTCAACAAGCTTGGAAGCAACCACGCCGATAACACCGGGATGCCATTCTTCCGAAGCCAGCACGATACCCTTGCTCTTTTTCATGACCATATCTTTATTGATCAATTCCAACGCATCCTTGAATATCTTTTGTTCTATCAATTGCCTGTTACTGTTTATTTTGTCCAGGGCCTTGGCGAGCTTATTGACGGTTT
>JAMDCL010000041.1 GCA_023489065.1 Deltaproteobacteria bacterium
CGGCATACCTTTTGATAAGTATTCCCTGGCGATCTCGTCGGAATCGATGACAACGGCCCCGAGAGATTCGAATATACGGGCAACTGTGGATTTGCCTGTACCTATTCCGCCTGTCAATCCGACAATTTTCATGGCACGAACTTATGTTAAATTGACATATATGTCAAGAATATGAAGAGGAAGGAAACAGAGCGTACCGTGATCAAGAGGACAAGGGAAAGAGTCCGGGGTCAGGAGTTTTTAACCCGGTACTCCTGACTCCGGACTGTGAAACCATCTTACATATTGTATCCTTCTTCGCCATGCTGGGTGATATCAAGTCCCATGACCTCTTCTTCCTGGGTAACCCTCAATCCCATGGTCCCATCCAGCACCGTCAGAATGATAAATGTTACGACAAAGCCGTAGACAATGGTCGCTGCAACAGCGATAAACTGTACCAGTAATTGTTTCGGATTGCCGTAGAATAGTCCGTTTGCACCACCGGCATTAATGGCCACGCTTGCAAAAAGTCCTGTCGCAAGCGCCCCAAACGTACCGCCGACACCATGCACACCGACAACGTCCAGTGCATCATCGTAGCCTAACTTCGGCTTCAAGCTTACGGCATAGTAGCACAGCATACCGGCAATAAAGCCTATAATGATGGCCGGTATGGGCCCTACATACCCGGATGCAGGTGTAATTGCGACGAGCCCTGCCACAGCACCACTCGCTGCGCCAAGCATGGTCGGTTTTCCGCTCTTTTTCCATTCTGCAGCAAGCCATCCGAGTGTGGCTGCTGCTGCAGCTATGTTCGTTACGACAAATGCGGACCCTGCAAGTGCACCGGCAGAAAGGGCACTGCCTGCATTGAACCCGAACCATCCGAACCACAGCAGCGATGCACCGATGACCGTCATGGTAAGATTATGCGGCGGGTTGTGTTCTTTACCATAGTTGTGCCGTTTACCGATGATGATAACGGCAGCAAGCGCGGATATCGCGGAGCTTATATGGACGACGGTACCGCCTGCGAAATCAAGTGCTCCAAGGTTGTGGATCCATCCTCCGGTGCCCCATACCCAGTGGGCAATGGGATCATAAACCAGGGTGGCCCACAAAATGATAAATACCAGGAAGGTTTTAAATTTCATTCGTTCGGCAAAGGCACCCGTGATCAGCCCGGGCGTTATGACGGCAAACATCATCTGGAACATCATGAATACCTCATGGGGAATTGTAGGAGCATAATCAGCGTTTGGTGCAAACCCGACGTGGTTAAGCCCAAACCATCTCAGGCTTCCTATGATACCGTGGATGTCCGGGCCGAAGGACAGACTATAACCCCATAAAACCCATTGGATACTGATAACGGCAAGGAGTATAAAGCTCTGCATGATTGTTGCAAGCACGTTCTTCTTCCTCACCATGCCGCCGTAAAACAATGCAAGCCCCGGTGTCATCAGCATAACCAGTGCCGTTGCGATAAGCACGAACGCAGTATCCCCCGCACTAACCCTGCTCACTGCGGTTCCGGCTGCATCAGCGTTCGCAATTGCAGGTGTGAGCAGAGTGATAAGGAATAAAGATATTTTTGCCATATATTTTTTCATTTTTTCTCCTCTAACGATCTTAAAAGTACAAAATTGTAATGAGCAGTTTATATGCCAGCGTTCGTACGGTTATTCTATTACAATTTTGTTGCACTTAATCTACAAGTTTGTATGGCGGTAACATAAAAGGACGGGGGAAAAAGAGGGTCAAAGGATTAAGCCGGAAAATGCGGTAAACACCTGTTTACTCGTTTTGTTCAGCAGACCGCTATATTTTTTTACATCTTCAAGTATCATCGAAACATCAATGCTCGTTTTCAAGGTATCCAACTCTGCTTTGTATTCATCAATCCATACCTTGATATCCGCTTCTCTGATCTCAATATGAAACTGCAGACCATAGAGCGTGTCTATCCGGAACGCCTGATTCGCATAGAGCTTCGAACCCGCAAGCACGACGGCGTCGCCGGGAAGATCGAAGGTATCACCATGCCATTGGAACACCTTCATGGTGGCAGGATGGCTTTTGACAGCTTCAACAGAAGAAAAAAGAGGGTCGTGTGACGCTTGCGCTGTAAAATGTATATCATACCATCCGATCTCTTTTGTTCCGCCTTTGTATACCCTTCCGCCCAGCGCCTGGGCTATCATCTGGGAACCAAGGCATATCCCGATAACCGGCAGCTTTGCATCCCGCGCTTTCCTGATAAGCGACAGTTCTTTTTCGATAAACGGATAGGTATCTTGTTCATAAACACTTATGGGACCTCCGAGGATGATAAGAGCACGGTAATCCGCTGTATCACGCGGAATCCTGTCCTTCCACGTATCTATATAAATGTAGGGAATACCTCTGTCCGCCAAGACATTTTGTATCGTGCCGAGTCCCTCAACGCCTATATGCCGAATGACTGCAACCGGTTTATTCATCATGACTACATATTATATCCTTCTTCACCGTGCTGTGTTACATCGAGACCGGATATTTCATCTTCTCGCGATACCCTGATGCCCATCGTTTTATCAAGCACCTTCAGGATTATTATGGTCAGGACAAAGCAGTATACCGCTATCACCAAAACAGCCATCATCTGTGCAAAGAAAAGCTTATCGCTGCCGTAAAATAATCCGTCTGCGCCTGCGGCATTGACGGCCAGACTTGCAAAAAGTCCCGTTGCCAATACGCCCAATACACCGCCGACACCATGAACACCGACAACATCCAGGGCATCATCATAACCAAATTTGAATTTTAAATTCACCGCATGGTAACATAACGCTCCTGCTGCAAATCCGATAATGATGGCCGCAACCGGAGAAACAAACCCGGACGCAGGTGTAATCGTTGCAAGACCCGCTACAGCACCGCTTGCCGCACCGAGCATCGTAGGTTTTCCATTTTTGATCCATTCAAAGACAACCCAGCCCAGTGTGCCTGCGGCCCCGGCAATATTGGTAACGACAAACGTTGATGTCGCCAGCGCACCAGCCGACAGAGCACTGCCTGCATTAAACCCGAACCATCCGAACCACAGCAATGCGGTACCGAGCATGGTCATAGTAAGGTTATGGGGCATATACCGTTCCTTACCATAATTATGCCTCTTGCCGATAATGAGGACAGCGGCAAGTGCGGATATGCCGGAACTCAGGTGAACGACCAATCCCCCGGCAAAATCAAGGACGCCGAATGATTTTAACCAGCCGCCATTCCCCCAGACCCAGTGCGTCACCGGATCGTAGACGATTGTCGACCATACAATGGTAAATACCAAAAATGTGCTGAACTTCATCCGCTCGGCAAACGCACCGGTTATAAGTCCGGGCGTTATAATTGCAAACATCATCTGGAATACCATAAATGCCTGATGCGGAATGGTCGGGGCATAAACAGGATCAGGGGTTAGTCCTACATGGCGAAGGCCAAACCAGCTTAAACTGCCGATAATTCCATGGATGTCAGGTCCGAAAGAAAGGCTGTATCCCCAGAGGACCCATTGAATGCTGATAACCGCAAGGAGTATAAAACTGTGCATAATGGTAGCAAGGACATTTTTCTTACGTACCATACCGCCGTAAAACAGAGCGAGCCCGGGCGTCATGAGCATGACGAGTGCCGCAGCTGCAAGCACAAACGCAGTATCCCCTGAATTTATTGCAGGCGCGGTATCGATGGTCCCCGTTACATGTGCGAATGCAATTGCCGGTATGGATACAACGATAAGACTCATAACACCTGATAAAATTTTTTTCATCTCTCTCCCCCTTGTGCATTCACGGTCACCATCTCTTGATCTATTTAGAGGGTAAAAAAGGTATAGATAGAGACGGACACGGTGTACAAATTCTGTTCTTTTTTTATCAAAGAGGGGCGGTCCGGAGACCGCCCCGTTCGTGCAAACGCTGATTTATGCGTCGAAGTATAAACTGAACTCCAGCGGGACCGGTCTCAGTTTGACCGGGTTGACCTCTGCTTTGGTTTTATATTCGATCCATGTTTCAATAACATCAGACGTGAATACATCGCCTTTCAGCAGGAATTCGTGGTCCTTCTTCAATGCATTGAGTGCTTCTTCCAGGCTGCCGGGCGTGCTCGGTACGTTCTTCAGTTCCTCGGGTGAAAGCCCGTAAATATCCTTATCGAGCGGCTCACCGGGCTTGATCTTGTTCTGGATGCCGTCAAGACCTGCCATGAGCATGGCTGAAAATGCAAGGTAACTGTTGGATGCCGGGTCAGGGAACCGTACCTCTATTCTCTTCGATTTCGGACTCGGTGAATACATCGGTATTCTAATGGAGGCCGACCTGTTCCTGCTCGAGTAAGCAAGGTTTACCGGTGCCTCAAACCCCGGAACAAGTCTCCGGTAAGAATTCGTGGTCGGGTTGGTAAATGCACAGATTGCCGCCGCATGTTTGAGGATGCCGCCGATGTAATGCATCGCAAGCTCACTCATGCCGCCGTATCCGTTTCCTGCAAACAAGGGCTTGCCGCCTTTCCAGATGCTCTGGTGCGTATGCATACCCGATCCGTTGTCGCCGAAGAGGGGTTTGGGCATAAAGGTCGCCGTTTTACCATTTTTGTGGGCGATGTTCTTGACGACATGCTTGTACCACATCACGCTGTCACCCATGCGTAACAAGGTATCGAACACCATATCTATCTCTGCCTGTCCGCCTGTTGCAACCTCATGGTGATGCTTTTCTATCTTCAGTCCTACATTCTCCATTGCCGTTACAATCTCGCTCCTGATATCTGTCTGTGAATCGGTCGGTGAAACCGGGAAATAACCTTCCTTATAACGCGGCTTATAACCGAGGTTCGGGTTCTCTATCCTGCCGGTATTCCACTGTCCTTCCACAGAGTCTATGTAATAATAGCCCTCGTTGACACTCTGGTTGTACCGGATGTCGTCGAAGATAAAAAATTCCAGCTCAGGACCAAAATAGGCGACATCACCGATGCCCGTGGATTTTAAATAATTCTCCGCCTTCCTGGCTATATTTCTCGGATCCCTTGTATAGTATTCCTTCGTTATCGGGTCCTGGATGTTGCAGATGATGCTGATCGTCGGTTCCTGCATAAACGGATCTACCATTGCCGTTGATGCGTCCGGTATAACGAGCATATCACTTGCGTGTATCGGCTGCCAGCCCCTGATGCTGCTGCCATCGAAACCCAGGCCTTCTTCAAAGACGTCCTCTTTTAATTCGTGTACCGGTGCCGTAAAATGCTGCCATGTACCGATAAAGTCCAGGAACTTCAGGTCTACATAACGTATCTTCTTCTCCTCGATAAGCTTTAAAACATCTTTTGGTGTCATAGTACCTCCTCTTTTTTTATACAAATTTTAATGCACATAACA
>JAMDCL010000061.1:0-4058 GCA_023489065.1 Deltaproteobacteria bacterium
TTCTTATCCGTTGACACGTTCGATGTGTGCACCGGTCGGGGATGGTGCGGCAGCTGCTATTCTATGTTCAGAGAGCTTTCTCAAAAAACTCGGCAATGCACGGCCTGTAAAGATAAGGGCGTCGGTACTGGGGTCGGGCATAGACAGGGATATCGATGCGCCTGATATCGGTATGAGACTGTCCAAACAGGCGTATGAAAAGGCTGGTCTTGGACCCGGCGATATCGATACGGCGGAGCTCCATGACGCAACGGCTTACGGCGAGCTGCACCAGGCAGAGGCAATGGGTTTCTGCAAACTCGGAGAAGGAGGGATCTTTGCGGAATCTGGTGCAACAAAGCTCGGCGGAAGACTGCCCATAAACACCTCGGGAGGGCTTGAATCAAGGGGGCATCCTGTAGGAGCTTCGGGTCTTGCCCAGATATACGAGGAGATCCTTCAGCTCAGGGGAGAAGCGGGAAAGAGGCAGGTTGAAGGCGCACGGATCGCCCTGACGGAGAACGGCGGAGGTTTTATCGGCGTTGAAGAGGCTGCTATGTGTATCAATATCTTCGAGAAGGTCTAGCCGGGCAGCTTATCGTAATGCTTCACACCATTGATGTTCAGGACGAAATCAGATCCGAATGCCATAGCGGGAGTGAGGGCTCCTTTGGGACGCAGCTCGAAGATTTTTTCTATAGTCATAACACTGGCAACAGCTGTAAAGAGATAAGTCTCCGGTATGTCGAGCCATGCCTGTTTTTCATTTCCTTGAGCATCGGCAGCCCGTGCCCAGACATACGATCTGACTGTCTCTCTCTCATCCTTCCCCGGGCCTTTGACGGTCATGCCGATCATCTTTTGCGCCAAACGCTGGATCGTCTTACTTGCAAACAGCTTCTGCATAATGGATATGCCGGCCGGTAAAAACGGGATCATAAAATCAGGGTAGGCCATGGAGGTTGTGATGTTCTTAACTCCTGTCGAATGATATGCGGTTTCCAGATCTCCCCAGAGAATGGGTATAACCGTATGTTCTCCATCAGGGAATCGCACCTTTTTCGCACCCCTGCCGAGAGGATAGCTTATAAGCCTGCCGTCCCGGCGTACTATGCCTCCGCCCGGTATCATCTCAACCATGGTTTTCATGGTGCCGGGGCTTATATGACTAAGACCAGCAAATGCAAGCTCCAGTTCCACGGCCCCGGGTACGCGTTCAGCGACGTAAAGGGCAAGGCAGTCGGTCGGTATAACATCGAACCCTATGCCCGGCATGAGGACAATCCCTTTTTGCTTTGCCTGACTGTCGTAGGAGAAGATGTTTTGAAATACGGGGATTTCTCCGGTGATATCCGTATAATGAATCCCATACTCAAGACAGGCCTTGATGATCGGGGTGCTGGTATGAATGAACGGCCCCGCTGCATTGAATATCAGCCCGACACCTGACAAAGCCTTTTTGAAGGAACCGGGGTCTGCCGGATCTGCTACCACGTACTCGAGCCCTGTACGATCGGCGATTGGCTCGATTTTTTCCTTGGAACGTCCGGCAAGGATGGGTCTATGGCCGCGGTGCAATGCTTCTTCGGCAACAAGTTGGCCGGTATACCCGTTGGCCCCGTATATCAACCAATTTACTTTGGTCATACATCTTCCCCCTGATTCAAGACAAGAACCAATTGAGCGGGAATTCCCTGCAAAAGATCGTTAATGGTGCGTATCCGTAGTGATGCCGTCTGTCTGCGAGGAATCGTCCATTCTTACCGTTTTTTCCTCTCCTTTTGCCGGAGACACCGCGGTATCGACGGTCTGAAGCTTCTGCTCGATCTGCTTTATTTTCTTTTTGTAGGATATCCTTTGAATGAACCCGGTTATGTATGCAATGGCATAGCCGCACGCAAAGGCTATAAGAATAATCAGCCACATGGGAATTTTCGAGGTGTACCACCCGATAAAATATAAATTTAGTTTGAATGAGAACGGATGCTGGAGTTTATCGTGGTTTTCATAGAGTATCAAAAACAGCAGCAATATGAAAAGTACGGTTATCGTTTGTTTAATAAGCTTCATGTAATTTTTCCTTTATACGGTCATACGTATCGGTCAGAGATTCCGGGAGTACCTTTGTATCGCCTACGACCGGCATAAAATTCGTGTCCCCGTTCCACCTTGGCACTATATGTACGTGTATATGTTCTTCGTAGCCTGCTCCCGCAATCTTACCCTGGTTTATACCTATATTGAGACCTTCGGGTGAAAAAGCATCATTCAGTGCATGTATGCCGGATTTCATAAGGAGTGAAATATCTTCGAGCTCCTCTTTTGACAGATCTTGAAACGTTGAGGTGTGCCGGTACGGTGCTACCATGATATGTCCCGTGTTATACGGATACCGGTTCATCATGATAAAGGATAATTTTCCCCTGTACAGCACCAGATTCTCTTTATCGTCCGGTTGTTTTGCCGACGGATAGAAGCAGAAAATGCACACCTTGTCTTTCCCCTGAACGTTGTCCTCAAGAATGTATTTCAAGCGCCATGGAGCCCACAGTCTGTTCATTTTTCCTGTGTGTTTTTATTGACGAGTTCTTTTAATTCTTTTCCTGCTTTGAAAAAAGGAACATGTTTGGGTTCGATGGTAAGACGTACTCCGGTTTTTGGATTTCTTGCTTCCCTTCCTTTTCTTGACTTGACAAACAGGCTCCCAAATCCTCTGATCTCTATTCTATCGTCTTTTCTCAAGGCCTCGATGATCCTTTCTACCATACTATTTACTATCTTTTCTACGTCGGCCTTTGCTATATGCGGGAATTTCTCTGCAAGTCTTTCAATCAGTTCGCTTTTTTTCATGATTAAGCCCCCTACTTCGGCATATTTAATATATAACTCAGTTTGAAGAGGTTATTGTCGAACAGCCTCTCTTCAACCACATTTGCAATACTATTTGCCAGCAGGCTGTAAAAATCTTTTCTTGGAGGTGAAGGGTACACAAGTTTTGGTTCTCCTTTGATGCCGCTGAGTTTTGCCGCAAGCTCTTTTGCTGTATGCAGACCGCCGAGTTTGTCGACAAGCCCCAGTTTCAGTGCCTGATCCCCTGCAAAAATTCTTCCGTCTGCTATTGCAGTTACCGTGTTCATCGGGATATGCCTGTTTTCGGAGACGACGGTTTTGAACTGGAGTAATACATCATCTATAACGGATTGAAGATATGCTTTTTCGTCGGGTTTCATTGCCCTGAACGGAGAGCCTATATCCTTGAATTTTCCACTCTTCACGACTTCGCTTTTTACCTTTGCCCATTTGAGGAGATCCCCGACATCGAAAAATTCCATGATGACACCGATACTGCCCGTAATAGTACCAGGTTCTGCCACGATTTTGTCTGCACCGCATGCTATATAATAGCCTCCGGACGCCGCTACTGTTCCCATGGAAACAACGACGATCTTCTTTTTTCTGATCCGTACCAGTGTATCATATATTTCCTGAGCTGCGGCAACACCGCCGCCCGGTGAATTGATGCGGACGATTATGGCTCTTATGTTGTTGTCCCTGGCAAATTCGTCGAGCTCGCGTATTACCGGCTGAGGCTCTGCTATAACCCCCTTGATATCAACAACGCCTATCCTGTTTGAAGACTGAAAAATAGAATCCGGAGAGATGGTCGACAGCCTGCCGGTATGCACTTTGAAAAACAACGAAGCAAGGAAGGATAGTACGACGACGAGGAGAAGTGTTACGGCAAGAATGTTAGCTGTTTTTTTATCCATGGATATCTCTTATTTCCCATTGCTTTTTAATTTCAGCAGTTCTCCGATGTTCGACACGCTTTCTTCGTTTGTCTTCAGGTATTCCTTTATGACCATTTTCTCTTTCTGCTTGTGGAGTATTTTTAAACCGAGGGACAGCTTCCTGTTCATTTCATCGACATTGAGTACAGCGCACTCTATCTCGTTCCCTACATTGTAAGTGTCGGGTGATACCTCTTGCTCCATGTCCGTTTTGTTCTCTATCTCCGAAATATGTACCAGTCCCTCTACTCCGTCTTCAACCTCCACAAACACGCCAAAATCTACAAA
>JAMDCL010000061.1:4068-5354 GCA_023489065.1 Deltaproteobacteria bacterium
AACAACCTCGCCTTTCTTATAACGTTTTGAAATGTTACGCCATGGGTCGGGTGTTAACTGTTTTATCCCGAGAGACAGTTTTTGATTGTTCTTGTCTACACTGAGCACAATTGCTTCGATCTTTTCGTTCTTTTTATAGGAGGACAAAGGATTCTTGACCTTTTTGCTCCATGCTACATCATCGATGTGCACCAGCCCTTCTACACCTTGCTCGACTTCAACGAATAAACCGAAGTCCGTGATGCTTGTTATTGTCCCGCTTACCCTGGTGCCCGTTGAATATTGTTCCGCAATCTCTTCCCATGGATTCTTTAAGAGCTGTTTGTAACCGAGCGCTATCTTCTTTGTGTCGATATCGACGCTCAAAATGATTGCATCGATAACGCTGTCAAGGGTGAGATATTTGTTCGGATGCTTCAGCCTCCTGTCCCACGAGAGGTCGGTTTTATGGATAAGCCCGTCTACGCCGGGCTTTAATTCTACAAAAACGCCGAAATCGGTTATATTGACGACCTTGCCCCGTATCTTGCTGCCTTCTGTAAATTCTTCACGCGCCTTGAACCATGGGTCCTCCTCAAGTTGTTTCAGGCCGAGTGAAAGCTTGCCCGTTTCGGGGTCGTATTTTAAAATCTTCAGCTTCAATTTCATGCCCGTGTGCAGTATCTCGGAGGGATGTTTTATCCTCCCCCACGTCATGTCGGATATGTGCAATAATCCGTCTATCCCTTCGACACCGACAAAAGCACCGTAATCCGTTATGGTCCTTACGATACCTTCTATCGCATTGCCTTCCTTGAGCAGCTCGCCCCGTCTCTTCTCCTGGATTTCTTTTTCACGCTCGAGGAGCTGTTTTCTCGAAAGGATGATGTTCTCGCTCTTTTCTTCATAATTGATAACAAGGGCCTTAATATGCCTGCCTATATAGCTATCCAGCGATTTTACCGGTTTAATGTCTATCTGGGACCATGGCATGAAAGCCTGAACGCCGATATCGACCATCAGTCCGCCCTTTGTTTTGGAGACCACTTCACCGTGGAGAGGAGTCGAGTTCGCCAGTGCCTTTGCAACGTTTTCGAATGCCCGGATCCTTTCTACTTTTTGCCTGGATAATTGGACGACATTGTTCTTGCTGTCGGCATTCTGGAGGAGTACTTCTATGTCATCGCCTACCTTGACCTTCAGTTTACCCTTTGAATCGACTATTTCGCTGACCGGTATGAAGCCGTCGGCCTTGTAACCTATATCTACCGTGGCGCCGTCGTTTCTGATCTCTATTATTTTGCCCG
>JAMDCL010000095.1 GCA_023489065.1 Deltaproteobacteria bacterium
TATAGCAAGAACGGCGCAACTGGTGCAACAGGTGCGACAGGTTCTCAAGGCATAACAGGCCCGACAGGTCCAACGGTAACATGGGTAATGCCGGTACAGGGTGCCACCGGTGTTTATATCGACTCGGTCATTAAGGTAGGTTTTTCAAAACCGATTAGTTCATCAACAATCAATGCCTCTACATTTATGATTTCAACCGGTGGTGTCACTATTACCGGTACCGTATCATACAACTCCGGCTCCCAGACAGCATACTTTAATCCATACGCTCCGCTGGTGCAATTCGGATCCTACACGGCAACTCTCACCACCGGTGTAAAAGACACGTCCGGCAACCCGCTGCTGAATAATTACACATGGACATTTATGGCAGGAGGCTCGTCAGCACCGTCAAGACTGTATGTTACGAATGAGAATTTAAGTAGTAGTCTCATCTCTGTTTTCAACAACGCAACTATGGCCAGTGGCAATATCGCTCCTGACAGGACTATCGCTGGTGCAGCTACTCTCTTAACTGGTCCGGAAGGCATGTGGTTTGATAAGACATCAGACAGATTGTACATTCCCAACTGGAACGCCAATAATATCACTGTCTTTAACAGTGCGAGTACAATCAATGGCAATACAGTGCCATCCCGGACAATCTCAGGGGCATCTACCGCACTTAGCATTCCAACTGGAATATGGCTTGATACGGCATCTGACAGGTTATATGTTGCAAACTTTGGGGGCGCTGCCATACTTGTTTTTAACAATGCAAGCACACTGAACGGCAACACAGCGCCATCACGGACTGTTTCGGGGGCTTCTACGACATTCGCGAACCCGCACAGTCTATGGCTTGATACTGTATCTGATACACTTTATGTGGATGATATTGGCAGTAATGCCATCCTGATTTTTAGCAATGCAAGCACGATGAATGGAAACACAGCACCATCCCGGACTGTCTCGGGGGCCTCTACGACACTCTTGAGTCCAAGTTCTCTATGGGTTGACACAACGTCAGACACTCTTTACGTTGCGAATAGTGGCGGTGATGCCATCCTTGCTTTTAACAATGCAAGTACAATCAACGGCAATATAGCCCCATCCCGGGCTGTCTCGGGAGCCTCAACAACTTTAAATTCACCGTATGGTATGTGGCTTGATACGGCATCTGACAGGTTATATGTTGCAAACTTGAACGGCGATTCAATACTTATTTTTAACAATGCAAGCTCGATCAATGGCAACGTAGCCCCATCCCGGACAATCTCGGGAGCCTCAACCCAATTAACTACTCCAGCGGTGATTTGGCTGGACTTGAACCCTTAACAAGGAGAATAACATGAAAACAAATAAACTTATAAAATTACTCTCTATAGGTATCCTGGGTCTGCTTCTTGCAGCCGGATGCTCTGGCAAAAACGGTTCTACAGGCAAAACAGGAGCCACGGGTGCACAGGGGGCTTTGGGTAATGAAGGTCCGGCCAATCCGACAGTGTCATGGGTAATGCCGGTACAGGGTGCCACCGGTGTTTACACGGACTCGGTCATCAAGGTCGGCTTTTCCAAGCCTATCAGTTCATCAACGATCAACAGTTCGACATTCATGGTTTCAACCGGCGGTATTCCGGTTACCGGAAGCATATCGTACAACTCAGGTTCCCAAACAGCGTTTTTTGACCCGAATATACCGCTGTACCAATTCGGGTTTTACACGGCAACACTGACAACAGGCATACTGGAAACTGACGGCAAAGCACTCGCAGCAAACTACACATGGATGTTCATCGCGGGAGGTTCTTCAACACCGGCTGTTCTCTATGCAACAGACTTTAATAATTTATCACTCGATGTGTTTTATGATGCCGGGTCAGCCTCAGGCAATGTCGCACCCGATAGAAGAGTCAGCGGCGCGGCAACAACATTCAACACACCTGTTTTTCTATGGCTGGACAAGGGATCGGATCGTTTATATATCTCTGATGCCGGCACAGGTGATATCCTGGTGTTTAACAATGCAAGCACAGTCAACGGGAACATTGCACCAAATCGCACCATATCTTCAGCGAGTTTAAGCTTGCCTTATGGGATTTGGCTTGATGCATCAACAGATACGCTTTATGTTGTGGATGGTGGTAATAATGCTGTTCTTGCTTTTGACAATGTCAGCACGCTGAACGGTGCTGTATCTGCTTCACGCTCTATATCAGGCTCAAACACAACGTTGAACTCCCCTGTAGGAATCTCGCTTGATGCAGCGAACGATGATTTGTACATAGTTAATTGGGGTAACAACTCCATTCTTGTCTTCAACAATGCCAGCACAGCAACCGGCAATATAGCGCCTTCAAGAACCATTTCAGGATCAAATACGGGGTTAAGCGGCCCCCAGGGAATCTGGCTCGATGCTACATCCGATCAACTATATGTAGCAGATCAGTTTGTCCCGGGCATTACGGTATACAATAATGCCAGCACAGCGAACGGCAATATAACGCCTTCAAGGACAATCAGCGGTGCAAGCACAGGGTTTAACTCAACCACAGGCGTATGGTATGACGCATCTACCAACAGGCTTTACGTTGCGGATCAAGTTGCCGATTCTATTTCGATATTTAACAGCGGCAATACAGCCAACGGTGATATAGCGCCTTCAAGAGTTATCGCCGGTGCAAATACACATCTTAACGGTACAAAAACGATCTGGCTGGACATGAATCCATAACAAGGAGGATATCATGAAAAAATATAACCTTATAAAACTACTCTTTACCGGCATCCTTGGCGTGCTTCTTGCTGCAGGATGCGCAAAAAACGGAAGTAACGGCGCAACAGGCGCTGCAGGCGCACAGGGTACGCAGGGCGCGACCGGCCCTACCCTGCCCGCGGTAACATGGGTCATGCCCATACCCGGGGCAACGGACGTCTTTATGGATTCGGTCGTCAAGGTCGGGTTTTCGAACCCAATGAGTCCGACAACAATTAACTCCTCCACGTTTATGGTCTCGACAGGCGGTGTTAACGTGACAGGTACTGTGTCCTACAACGCAGGCTCGCAGACAGCGTTCTTCAGTCCCAACCTGCCGCTCAGTGCGTTCGGTTCCTACACGGCAACTCTGTCGACCGGCATCAAGGACACTGCGGGCAACCCGCTCACGACCTACACATGGACATTCGTCACAGGCGGCTCATCGACACCGTCAAGGTTGTATGTAGGAAATGCCAACACACCCCATAATATTCTGGTATTTAACAATGCAACCTCTGCAAACGGCAATCTTGCACCTGACAGAACAATCACCAGTGGATCCTTCGCCTGGCCCTGGCGCCTTCTACTTGATAAGGCCTCTAACAGACTCTATGTGTCGGATAACAGTACAGGACATGTGCTCGTATTCACTAACGCAAGCACTCTGAATGGTGCTGCTACACCTCTCCAGGATATCTCAGGCACACTCTTTACTGGTCCGAGTGGTATTTGGCTTGATACAGCACATGACAGGCTGTATATGGGAGATGAAACAGCCGATGCAATCTATGTCTTCAACAATATCAGTACACTCAACGGAACAGTAACACCAGACAGAATCATTTGGGGGGCAAATACAATGATAAACTACCCAGAGTTCCTTTGGCTCGATGAAAAAACAGACAGCTTGTACGTCACAAATTATTCTGCTCACTCGATCCTTGTTTTTACCAGTGCAAGTACGATGAACGGGGACATTGCACCAAGCAGAACGATTACAGGTTCCACCATTACAGGCCCTGCAGGTATCTGGCTTGATACCTCATCAGATCAACTCTACATTGCAGACAGCGGAGCACATGCACTTCTCATGTTCAACAATGCAAGTGCAATAAATGGAGCTGTAACACCGGACAGGATCGTTTATGGCGCAAGCACAACATTCGTTTCGCCTTATGGTATCTGGTTGGATGTGGCGACCGATCGCATCTACGTTGCAGACTTCTCGAACGCATCTATCGATGTTTTTAACAGTGTAAGTACGATCAACGGAGACGTTGCACCGTCACGAATTATCAAGGGTGCGAATACAGGCTTCAATTATCCGGAATCAATCTGGCTGGATATGAACCCGTAGGTTAGATGCATGGGCGGGCTTGTCGTCTGCCCTTTTTGCCGGATATTTGTTAAGGGCGGGGTTTCCCCGCCCTTTTCTTTCATTGAAGAACCCCGCTATAAATAGCGAGGATTGCGGCGAACACCCGTTCAGCATGTTCATCTATAGTTATCCCTCATTCCCATGTTAAGCAATTGGTGAAAAACCATGGTCTTCATCATCAATGGCTTTGCCCCGATGAAGCCTGCTACTGTTGCAGGCAGAGACAGAGTGGGGTAAACCAGGAATACGATTGTGATGGTAATCGAGGTGTTGGTAGTACTGATAACAACGATACTACTGACTGCCGGTTACCTATAAACAGCAGCGACTTTATTCTTGATGGATTTAATCTCTCTATAATCAATACATCTCTTCCAAAGATTATTATCAGAAAGGCAATCTTTATTCCTCCAAGGGGATTCTAACCGGAGTGGCTGTTCACGAACCGCCCCGATAAAAAATACCCCGTCTACTCATTCCCCTTTAGGAAAGAGGTGGTCCCGCCAACGGCGGGATGGGGTATTCGCATCCACCCCTTTATGAAATGGGAAAGTAAAAATAGAGAATAAAAAAAGAGGAATAAAGATGAAAACGCTAACAAGGATAGGTTTAATTTTGGTGCTTGCCATTTCACTCATGGCAGGATGCAGCGGCTCGAAGGGCTCGACCGGACCAACCGGTGCACAGGGGCCAACCGGCATTGAACCGTTGATCTCAAGCATCACTCCCATGGCTTCCGTAAACATGGTAGTCACAATCACAGGCCAGAACTTTTCTTCAACGCAGGGCTCAGGCAAGGTCTGGATGAGCGGTGTTGACGCGGGCACTGCAATAAGCTGGACCGACACACAGATTACGATCAAGCCGCCGGCATCGCTGGTAACCGGTAACGGGCTTACACAAACGGTCGTTACCAATGTAGCGGTAAACCAGCTTGCAAGCAATGCGGTGGCGTATGAGCTTGTGCCCTCAGGCACGGCCCTGCCGGTCGATGTCATGTTTGTACCCTTAGCAATCACATCCACGCCTTCCAACATGCTGTATGCAACGGACAGCTCAGGCCATATCGTTCGGATTGATCAGAACGGAGTTGCACAGGTCATAGCAACCGATCCGCTGGATCCTTTCGGCATAACATTCACGAACGATGTGTTATACACCGCTAC
>JAMDCL010000159.1 GCA_023489065.1 Deltaproteobacteria bacterium
GCTAAACACAATTCCGATATATTAAAAATAACCCTGGATGCTTTTTATAAGCACCACGATTCGAAGCAGAGCATTGTTTTTGATCCTGTCGAACTGCCGCACAGGTATAAAAAACAGGCCGACAGGGAAACCGCGGGTTTTATAGCATCATGCCTTTCCTACGGCAGGGTCGATCTATTCAAACCTGTTGTTGAGAGAATATTACAGGCTGCCGGCACCAATCCTTACAAATTCTTTTTCAATTTCCATGTACGGAGGGATGCGCATGTGGTTGAAGGCATAAAATACAGAATGAATACTGCGCACGATATTACGGCATTTTTGCATCTGCTGTCTGAGTTTCTCAGAAAAAATGGTACCCTGGGAGACTTTTTCCGGCAGAGCTTCAAAAAAGATGATCCCAATGTTATCAAAGCACTGTCAGAATTCGTGAAGGCCTTTTATTCGGGAGATACATCCCCTGTATACGGAAGGAATATCCGGCCTGCCGGGCTATTGCAGATGCTGCCGTCGCCGGACAAGGGGAGTACATGCAAACGTTCTCACATGTTTTTACGATGGATGGTGAGGGCAGGGGACGGCATTGATTTCGGGCTATGGACTTTTATACCCACGGACAAACTTATCATACCGCTTGATACCCATATCGCAAGAATAGCAAGACACCTTGGGCTTACCAGGAGGAAAACCCTGGATATAAAAACCGCCATTGATATTACGAACAACCTTAAGCGGTTTGATCCCGGTGACCCGGTAAAATATGACTTTGCCCTATGCCACCTCGGTATTTCTGGCAAGTGCCCTTCAAAACGCTCTGCACAGTCATGCCTTTCCTGCGCGTTCAAGGACGTCTGTGTACGTTAACCCAAACCATGAAATTGCAATAGAGCGAAGTATTCGTTTTGAACGATTGTAGAATAGGAAAAATGGAGCTGAAGGGGATCGAACCCTCGGCCTCTACAATGCCATTGTAGCGCTCTCCCAAACTGAGCTACAGCCCCATAAAAAAGCGGTTTGAAAATGTTTATTGTTTTGTGCTGTCGACGGACGTTTGTTCCGGCTGGGATGGATGCAACTCTTCTTTCAGATTTAAAAGCTTACTTTCAAGTTCTTTCAATCTTTCGATGGAAGAGGAAAAAACTTTAACATCATCAAGCCCTGATTTCGAGGTTGCGTAAAACTGGTGTCTTGCTATTCTTGCGGACGAGTTATACTGACGAGTTATTTCATAGAGCTTGATCCTTGTTTTTACGAAATGTGCATACGTTACCGCATTCTGCTTAACAATATCCATTATCTTTTCTAATTTCTCAGGTATCTTTATCTCGCTCATACAACTGAATGTAACAAAACTTCATAAGAAAGTCAAATCGAAAGCGTTTCGAACAGCAGCTTCAGCTTTTCTTTGGATTTCCTGCCGGGAGATATTTCCACTCCGCTCGATACATCGATTGCATACGGTTTATAGGTGGTTACTATTTTGTGCACATTATCCGGTGTTATACCGCCGGACAGGATGAATTTTATGCTGCCGGATAAACCGTTTAAAAGTGTATGGTCGAAAAGTTTGCCCGAGCCGCCGAATTCATTGGTATAACTATCAAGCAAAACGATACTCAGTCCGGATTTGTTAATCTCGTTTATCGAAGCGGCGTCGTGAACCCTGAATGCCTTTATCGCTTTATTGCCGATCTCTGTAATCATTCGCAGCGGCTCATTGCCGTGCAGCTGCACATAATGAAGTCCTAACGTACCGGTGATTGTTTGGATGACGTCAATATTTTCATCGACAAATACACCCACGGTCGATACGAAAGCGGGCAGGTGTTTGATAATCTCAATTGCCTGTTCGGGTTTTATATACCGAGGACTTTTCTTATAAAAGACAAATCCAATCGCGGCGGCACCATAATCGCAAGCAGTCAGGGCATCCTCTCTTGAAGTTATGCCGCAAATCTTAACCTTCATAATGGGTCTTTCAACGTCCACCCTCCCTTTTCTTCGGCCCATCCTTCGGATGGGTGCCCGCGTCAAGGGAGGGATTGAGAAATGATCCACCAGACGGCAACAATATTTTATACCTGAGGGAGATCTTTGAGAGACTTCTTGATTTCCGCTTCCGGGTATTCATAGTCCTGGAGCTTACCCCGTAAATAACTGTCATAGGCAACAAGATCGAAGTGTCCGTGTCCGCTGAGGTTAAAAAGTATGACCTTTTCTTTGCCTTCTTCCTTCGCTTTCTTAGCCTCCTGTATCGCACTCAGGATTGCGTGCGCCGATTCCGGAGCCGGAATAATGCCCTCTGTTCTTGCAAATGTTATGGCAGCTTCAAACACCGGGAGCTGATTGTAAGCAATGGCCTCTATGAGCCCCTCGTGATAGAACTGGCTTACCAGGGGAGAATCGCCGTGATACCTCAAACCGCCTGCATGAATGCCGGGAGGCATGAAATTATGTCCGAGCGTATACATCTTGATAAGCGGTGTCAGTCCTGCCTCATCGCCGAAGTCGTAAGTGTAAGGTCCTTTTGTAAGGGTGGGACACGATGCAGGTTCCACAGCTATCGCCCGCAGGTTTTTTCCTGCAAATTTATCCATGAGAAATGGAAACGCAATACCGCCAAAATTGCTGCCTCCGCCGCATGAGGCAATGACAATATCGGGATACTCGTTGATCTTTTTGAACTGTTCTTTGGCCTCAAGGCCGATGACGCTTTGATGGATCAGAACGTGGTTTAAGACACTCCCGAGGGAATAATTGGTGTCGTTGTGCGACGCTGCATCCTCGACAGCTTCGCTTATGGCAACGCCGAGGCTGCCCGGCGATGCAGGGTCTGCCTCAAGTACCTTCCTGCCGGCATTTGTCAGTTCCGTCGGGCTTGCATGCACATGTCCGCCCCATGTTTCCATCATAATTCTTCGGTATGGCTTTTGATCGTAGCTGACTCTTACCATATACACGGTTACGTCGATTCCCAGGAGTTTGCCTGCCATGGAAAGGGCGCTGCCCCATTGTCCTGCGCCGGTTTCCGTTGCGAGCCTCTTAATGCCTTCTTTCTTGTTGTAATAAGCCTGTGCCACGGCCGTATTGGGTTTATGACTGCCCGGAGGACTTACACTTTCATTCTTATAGTATATATGGGCAGGCGTTTTGAGATAAGCTTCAAGGTTGTGTGCTCTTACTAAAGGAGTGGGCCTCCACATCGTGTATATCTTGAGCACCTCTTCCGGTATATCAATCCACCTTTTCGTTGATACCTCCTGTTCGATCAATGCCATAGGAAAGATCGGCTTGAGATCATCGGGGGTTATCGGCTTTTTTGTCCCGGGGTGAAGAACCGCTGCCGGTGGTTTCGGCATATCCGCCATTACATTATACCACCGCCTCGGTATTTCTGTTTCATCCAAAAGTATCTTTGTCTGCATTTTTATCTCCTTTCGATAAATGAACTTAGTCTAAATTTATTTATAAACTCTTGCAATTTATTAACCGGTGACTCTGCACGCATAAATGCCTCTCCAATCAAAAAACCGTTTACCCCGAGCTTCAAGAGCTCGGATATTGTGTCCGTCGATGCTATACCGCTTTCTGCTATCGTTATTATGTGTTTTGGCATGTTTTGCATTATGTATTCCACAATATCCATGTTTGTGGCAAATGTTTCGAGGTTCCGGGAATTTATGCCTATTATTTTAGCACCTGCATCAACAGCTGTTTTGAGTTCGTCCTCATTATGTATTTCGACCAGCGGTTCCATGCCGAGGTTCCGGGAAAGCCCGATAAAGCCGGTAAGCTGTTTAGCCAATATTTTAACGATGAGCAGAATGGTATCTGCCCCAAATGCTCTTGATTCGTAGATCTGAAATTCATCGACAATAAAATCTTTCCTTAAGACAGGGATGTTCACGACTTCCTTTACTGCTTTGAGATCTGCAAGGCTGCCGCCAAAGTATTGTTCATCGGTAAGTACAGATATTGCAGACGCTCCGCCCGAGGCAAAACCCTGCGCGATACCCTTTACATCGGGTTCTTTAATGAGTTCGCCCTTTGACGGTGACCTCCTCTTTATCTCGGCAATGATGCACGGTGGTTCACTTTCCGAAACAGCTTCAAGAAATGACATCGCAGGTTTTGCGGAGTCTGCTGATTTAATAACGGTACCGGGATCCGCGTTTTGTTTTTTAAACTGGACTTCTTTTTGTTTGTTTGCAACTATGCCGGAAAGAAAATTCGGCTTGTCGATGTTCATTGTTTGATACCCTGAACGCTTGCTTTTTTGAATTCGTTCAATTTTGCCATTGCCCTGCCGGAATCAATGACGTCCTTAACGATGGGCAGAGCTTCTTGTACATTGGCTGTTACACCAGCAATGTACAATGCAAACGCACTGTTAATCTCGGTCATATCCCGCATCGGCCCTTTTGTACCGCTAAGAACATCTATGAGAAGCGAAGCATTGTATTGTGCGTCTCCGCCTTTTAAGGCTTCCAAAGGTGAGAGTTTATACCCAAAATCTTCCGGATTGAAAATATATGACTGCACCCTCCCGTCCCTGAGCTCCGAGATGTCCGTTGTACCACTTATGGTTATTTCATCCGTAGCATCGCTTCCGTGGACCACGCACGCGGATACACTCCCGAGATTTTTTAAAACATAGGCAATTGTTTCCGTTAGTTTTGCATCATAAACACCGACCAGTTGATGGCGTGCCCCCGCTGGGTTTGTAAGCGGACCGAGCATATTGAAGATCGTTCTGATGCCGATCTCTTTTCTCACACCGAGGGCAAACCTCGTCGCCCTATGGTACAAAGGGGCAAAAAGGAAACACATCCCTGTAGTATGTAAAAGGTATTCAGCCCTGGCACTGTCGGCATTTATATCTATGCCCAGCGCCTCCAGCACATCGGCACTGCCGCTCCTGGATGAAACAGAACGGTTCCCGTGTTTTGCAACCTTTACTCCTGCTCCCGCAGCAACGAATGCCGTAGCAGTGGACACATTGAACGTCCCTTTTTTGTCGCCGCCGGTACCGCACGTATCGATGATGACATCGTAGCCGGTATTTACTTTCAAGGCCTTTTCCCTCATCACCTTTGCTGCTCCGGTTATCTCATCGACGGTCTCTCCCTTCATCCGGAGTGCCGTAATAAAAGATGCAATTTGAGCATCCGTCGTGCTGCCTGACATGATCTCGTTCATAACGAGTTCCATTTCGTTTTCGGACAAAGAAATATTCTGTATAACCTTATCGATAGCT
>JAMDCL010000086.1 GCA_023489065.1 Deltaproteobacteria bacterium
TTTGCAGTGGGGGTGTTCTTCGGCCTGTACCCGGCAACAAAGGCATCCAAGCTCAACCCCATCGAGGCCCTGCGGTACGAGTAAGTCAAGGCCCGGCGAGGATAATTCCATCAGTCAGCTTCTTTCCCTGACCTTTATTGCCGATTTCGCAAACGGCGTTACTGTGCAAAATGCCGTACAAGCCGGACCGGCAGCTTTATGAGTCTGAGGATATTGAGCACCACGAACCAGGAAATGCCGTCCGCAAGATGCAACAGGATGATGGTCAATCCGGATAATGGCCTTAAGGACGGGTGATCCCGGTAAAAAAGAAACAACCCGTGCGTGTTCCTGTTCTCTATGAAAAAGAACTGTTTCGCAAAACCAGACACGGTTGCATATCTGATGATGTCCACGGACATCTGGAAATAATTCCTGATGCCGGTGATCATGTCCATCTTATTGAATTGGTGGACTGTGTAGAGGTTTCTGCAAAAGATCGTCCTGATGGTTTTGCCCTGCCGAATATAATGGAGGTTGCTTGTTATCTCGAGCAGATATCCTGCGTTGTCCGGTATATCGATCCCGAGGAAATCTTTTTTCCAGAAGGCACGTTCGCCGCCGAAATATTTTGCACAGTTTGTCCAGCCCCATACAGGCGTCCTGTCCCCTGCCCTGTCCAGGACCGTTTGATCTACTTCTTTCCTGATGACCGGTTCAATCAACGCATCAATGTTTCCGTGGGTCAACCCGATCAGGTCGGAATCAAGCATAACGATAAGATCGCCCTTTGCTTCGAATACACCCCTCTTGATCACACCCGCCTTCCCGTTCTTCTTCGGGAGTGTGATGACCTTCAATACGGGACAAGCCTGCTGATACGATTTTGCTATTTGTGTCGTGCGGTCGTCCGAGCCGTCATCTATGACGATAACCTCGCCGAACCTGCTATACGTCGATACAACATCCAACACCCTTTGAATATTTTTTTCTTCGTTGTAGGCAGGCATAATACATGAGATTGTTACGGTATCGATTATGCTCATTCATGTTCCTTCTATTTATCAATTAATAAAATATAATGTATAAAACACTTAACCATGTTTTTAATGCTCATTGCAACAATTTTATGGTGTTTTATTGAATCATAGACAATGCATTTAACAGGAAGGTTTCCCAATTCTTGACTTGTTTTAAACACACATTTAAGATAGATACATGGATAAGGTTGCTATAATAATACCCGCACGTTACGGTTCAAAGCGTCTGCCGGGAAAGCCCCTTCTCAGACTCGGTAACAAACCTATCATTCAGCATGTTTATGAAAATGCATCGGCATCAAAGCACGCGGACCGGGTAATCGTTGCAACCGATGACCGGCGTATAGAGGAGGCAGTGAGAAGCTTCGGCGGCGAATGCAGGATGACACCCGGAAATATAAAGAGCGGGTCAGACAGGATAGCATACGTTGCAAAGGACATAGACAGCGGGATTATCATGAACCTGCAGGGTGATGAGCCTTTCCTGAAACCTTCCCTCTTTGACAGGGGATTGGAATTAGCACAGACTCACAAGGACATACCCGTTGTAACGCTTGCGGCAAGGATAAAATCCATTGATGAACTCGATAATCCGAACAATGTAAAGGTCGTCGTTGATAAACAGGGGTTTGCGCTTTATTTCTCGCGTTTTCCCATTCCCTTCACCAGGGACGACAAAGGAAAGCTTGTCAAAAGGCTCGGGGGACATTACAGACATATCGGTATCTACATATTCAGGCGCGAGGCATTGCTGGAGTTTGTACGCATGAAGCAGTCGCTGCTCGAGAAAATGGAAATGCTCGAACAATTAAGGCTGCTCGAGAACGGATACAAAATTATGGTTGCTGTTACCGGTAATCCGCCGGCCGGCATAGACACGGCTTCGGATTTGAAAAGGGCAAAGGCTTTTTTAATGAAAGAAAGGAAGGTATTATGAAATCAAAATTTATATTCGTTACGGGAGGAGTCGTATCTTCTCTCGGCAAGGGCATTGCATCGTCTTCCATTGCAGCCCTGTTGCAGGCACGGGGACTGAATGTAACCCTGCAAAAACTTGATCCCTATATCAATGTCGATCCGGGAACAATGAACCCGTATCAGCATGGAGAGGTGTTTGTCACCGAAGACGGAGCAGAGACAGACCTCGATCTCGGCCATTATGAACGGTTTACCAACATCAGCATAACGCATTCCAACAACGTAACCGCAGGACAGGTCTACGACACGGTCATCAATAAAGAGAGGAAGGGCGAGTACCTCGGCGGTACAGTGCAGGTCATTCCCCATATAACGGATGAGATTAAACGCAGGATAAGGGAAAATGCCAAGGGCAAGGATATCGCTATCATTGAGATCGGCGGTACCGTAGGTGACATCGAGAGCCTCCCGTTCCTTGAGGCGATACGGCAGCTCAAAAAGGATGTCGGTCCCGAGAATGTTTTATATGTTCATCTTACCCTGGTGCCCTATATCAAGGGTTCCGGAGAACTCAAAACCAAGCCAACGCAGCACTCCGTAAAAGAACTCAGGGCGATAGGGATTCAACCCGATATCCTCCTCTGCAGGACAGACCGGCATATCGATAAAGACCTGAAGGCGAAGATTTCACTCTTCAGCGATGTCGATCAAGACGCCGTGATCGCCGCCATAGACGTGGAATCCATCTATGATGTCCCGGTCGAATTCCACAACGAGGGGCTCGATGAAAAAATCATCGAGAAGCTCCACATCTGGACGGGCGCTCCGGACCTTTCAAGATGGGAGTCCCTGTCGAAGAAGACCGCTGGTATAAAGGATGAGGTGACCATCGGTATTGTGGGTAAATACGTTCATTTGAGAGACTCGTATAAAAGTCTTCATGAGGCACTGACCCATGGAGGCATCGCCAACAGCGTAAAGATCAACCATCGGTACATAGACTCGGAAGAGATAGAAAAGGAAGGTCCTGCAAAGTTTTTAAATGATGTCGACGGCATCCTTGTCCCCGGAGGTTTCGGCAACAGGGGAATAGAAGGCAAGGTACTCGCCGCAAAGTATGCACGGGAAAAGAAGATTCCGTACTTCGGAATATGCCTGGGCATGCAGATAGCGGTTATCGAATTTGCTCGCCATGTCCTGGGCATAAAAGACGCAAACAGCAGCGAGTTTGAACCGAAAACAAAAAATCCGGTCATAGACCTGATGCCGGAACAAAAAACCAGCAAGCAGCTCGGCGGCTCCATGAGGCTGGGCGCCTATGAATGCAAGATCAAGCCCGGTACTCACGCGGCAAGGGCTTATGGTAAGGAAATCATATACGAACGCCACAGGCACAGGTACGAATTCAACAACGATTACCGAGAGGGGTTTATCGCAAAGGGCATGGTTATCAGCGGTGAATACCCGGAAAAGAAGCTGGTCGAAATCATAGAGTTGAAGAACCATCCGTGGTTTCTTGGCTGCCAGTTCCACCCGGAGTTCAAGTCAAGGCCCATTACCCCCCATCCTCTTTTTGTTCAATTCATCAAGGCCTCTGCAAAAAAAACCGGAAAGAGATGAATGCACCATGCCGGTAACGGTCAAAACGCTCAACATAAACGGACTCAGGATCGGCGGGAACAACAGGGTTGTTCTCATTGCCGGACCGTGTGTCATAGAGAGCGAAACCCTGACGATGCGTATCGCCGGACAGCTCAAATCCATCACATCGGAGCTGGGCATTGAGCTTATATTCAAGGCGTCGTATGACAAGGCGAACAGAACGTCCATTAACTCATTCAGGGGCCCGGGCCTGAAAAAAGGACTTGAAATTCTATCAAAGGTAAAAACAACGTACAACCTGCCGATTCTTTCGGACGTTCACAGTACGGAGCAAATAGAGCCTGCAGCGCAGGTCCTGGATATAATCCAGATACCGGCTTTTTTGAGCAGACAGACCGATCTGCTGGTTTCCGCGGGAGAAACAGGCAGGATCGTAAATATAAAAAAAGGGCAATTCATGGCCCCCTGGGACATCAGGCACGCAATCCAGAAGATTGAATCAACCGGGAACCATAAGATAATCCTCACCGAACGCGGATACACTTTCGGGTATAACATGCTGGTGAATGATTTTCGCGTCATACCCATCATGAGGGATTTTGGTTATCCCGTCGTGTTCGATGCTACACACAGTGTGCAATTGCCGTCCGCAGCAGGAGGGGTTTCCGGCGGGCAGAAAGAATATATCGAAATGCTTGCAAAAGCAGCAGCTGCGGTCGGTATCGACGGTCTCTTCCTCGAGGTACACCCTCATCCCGAAAAAGCCCTGAGTGACGGCGCGAACTCTCTGCGGTTGGACAAATTGAGGAATTTATTAAGGGTCATAAAGGTGATAGATGAAATCGTCAAAAAAGATTGATGTTCTCAAAGAAGCAAAGAAAGTACTGAAAATAGAAGCCGATACGGTCAGCAGGCTTATAAACCATATCGACGGACAATTCTTGCTCGCGGTAGAAGCGATCCTTGCGACAAAGGGCAAAGTGGTCATAACCGGCATCGGGAAATCGGGACTCGTGGGACAAAAGATCGCATCAACGATGACAAGCACCGGTACGCCCACGTACTATCTGCATCCGTCCGAGGGAGCGCACGGGGACCTCGGCATACTGGATAAGGACGACATTCTGATAGCGCTATCCAACAGCGGCGAATCGGAAGAGGTACTGAAGATCATCCCTTTTGTCAAAAGGCTCGGGATAAAACTTATAGCCATTGTCGGGAATAAGACGTCAACGCTTGCACAGGGCGCAGACGTCATCATCCACGTACCGGTAGAAAAAGAGGCATGCCCCTTTGGTCTTGCGCCGACTGCAAGCACAACGGCAGAGCTTGCCATAGGAGATGCTCTTGCAGTTGTCCTTCTTCTGAAAATGGGTTTTACGAAAGATGACTTTGCCATGTTCCATCCGGGAGGGGCACTCGGCAAGAAGCTCCTCACCAAGGTGGAAAATCTTATGCATACGGGCGGCGAGATACCTTCCGTTTATACATACACAAAGATGAAAGATGTGCTGGTCGAGATTACATCAAAACGTATGGGCTTAACCGGTGTTTATGATTCAAAAGACCGGCTTGCAGGCATCGTGACAGACGGTGATCTCAGAAGGGCCCTGGCGAAATATCCCGATCTCCTTGAAAAAACGGCCTCCGAGATAATGACACAAAGCCCGAAACGCAAA
>JAMDCL010000082.1:0-659 GCA_023489065.1 Deltaproteobacteria bacterium
GTCAGCATGACCTTTTTTACGGATTTCACGGAATCGATCTCGTCTATCTTTTTGTCCGTGCGCTTGAACGCGGGAATTTCCCTGTTCCCGTTATTGTGAATAACGGAAAGCTTGCCCGGATACTTGTCTTTGGTGTTCCTTTCTCCGAAGCCGGTCGCGATAACCGTAACATTGAGGTTTTCACCCATGTTGTCGTCAATGACCGTGCCGTAGATAACATTGGCATTTTCATCGACCTGCTCCTTGACGAGTTCGCAGGCTTCTTTCACTTCGTTGAGGGTAAGGGACGCATCGCCGGTAATATTGATCAAAACGCCCTTCGCTCCGTTGATGGATATATCCTCGAGCAAGGGGTTCGAAATGGCTTCCTGGGCGGCATCCTTAGCCCTCTTCTCACCGCCGCTTTTCCCGGTACCCATCATGGCCATACCCATCTCGCCCATGACCGTCTTGACATCGGCAAAATCCACATTCACAAGCCCCGGGATTGTTATGATGTCCGATATTCCTCTGACAGCATGAACGAGTACATCATCGACTTTTACATAGGCTTCGAGTACCGTTGTTTTATTGTCAGAAATATTGAATAACCGGTCATTCGGAATGACGATCAGGGTGTCGACATACTGGCTCAGCTCTTCGATTCCCTTTTCGGCCTT
>JAMDCL010000082.1:669-5257 GCA_023489065.1 Deltaproteobacteria bacterium
ACGACGAGAGCACCGAGAGACTTGGCGAGCTCCGCTATGACCGGACTTGCACCGGTCCCGGTCCCGCCCCCCATACCCGCGGTCAGGAAGATCATATCGGCACCGGTCAGTGCGTCTTTTATTTTTGCCTCGTCCTCCAATGCAGCTTCTTTTCCGATGTCCGGATTTGCACCCGCACCCAGCCCTTTCGTCAATTTGGCACCGAGCTGTATCTTGTACGTCGCCTTGTTTCTCGTCAGCACCTGCATATCCGTATTCGCAGCTATGAAGTCAACGCCTTTCATACCCTGTTTTATCATCGTATTCACGGCATTTCCTCCGCCGCCGCCCACACCGATCACCTTGATCTTCGCAGAATGATGATACTCGTTACTTAACTCAAACATTTTATCCTCCTTTTCTGACAAACAATTTTGAAGCTATATTCGAAAAAAACTCTCTGATACTTCTCAGCAAATCTATGTCCCTGCCGTTGTACGCCCTGACATGCGTATGTTTACTTCCGTAGATGACCAACCCCACCGCTGTTGCATACGACGGGTCTTTCACGACATCGGTAAGCCCTCCGACACCGAGGGGAAAACCGATCCGTACCGGCAGATTGAATATCTGTTCACCGAGGTCGACGATGCCGTCCAGCAAAGAACTGCCGCCGGTCAGGACAACACCCGCTGAAATAAACTCCTTGAATCCGGACTTCACGAGTTCCTTATCGACAAGAGACAGGATCTCTTCCACCCTGAGTTCTATTATCTCCGCGAGCGTCGAGCGTGATATGGTCCTCGGCTTCCTGTTGCCGATACCCGGCACCTCGACCATCTCGGCTTTGTCAACGTTCGTCCTCAGCGCAGTGCCGTATTTGATCTTGATCTTCTCCGCTTCATGAATGGGCGTCCTTAAACCACCAGACACGTCCTTGGTGATGTGTTCGCCTCCAAGACCTATAACACTCGTGTATTTTATGCTTCCGTCGTAGAATATCGCTATGTCCGTCGTGCCCCCGCCGATATCGACGATAACGACACCGAGATCCTTCTCCTCCGGGTTCAATACTGCTTCACTCGAGGCTATGGATTGAAGGGCGATGTCGGAAACGATAAGTCCCGACCTGTTGCATGCCTTTATGATGTTCATCGAAGACGACATGTTGGCAGTCACGATGTGCACCTTGGCTTCAAGCCGTACACCGGACATCCCGGTCGGGTCCTTTATACCTCCCTGATCGTCGATTATGAACTCATACGGTATGACATGGATGACCTCCCTGTCCTGGGGTATGGGCATTGCCTTTGCGGCGTCAACGACCCTCTTGATATCGCTTGCTTTCACTTCCCGGTCTTTTATCGCGATCACCCCGTTACTGTTGAAGCTCTTGATGTGATCCCCGGCTATGCCGGTGTAGATACTCGATATGTCATAGTCGGACATAAGCTCCGCTTCTTCGATGGCCTGCCGTATTGCCTTGACCGTCGCTTCGATATTGATGATGTTTCCCTTGCTCGTATTGCCTTGACCGTCGCTTCGATATTGATGATGTTCCCCTTGCTCAAGCCGTGAGACGGCGACACCTTCCCTATACCGACGATATCTATCATGCCTTCTTTCAGCTCTCCCACAATCGCGCATATCTTTGTTGTACCTATATCAAGGCCAACAATCATATTATCCTTTTTTGGCACTGTTGTTCACCTCCTTTAATGGATTCGCAACACCTGTGCTGCCTGTCAAAGAATGGCTGTCATGCCCCTGTCCATCCGAGCCGGACAGGACGCCCTGTTTATAACGGAAAACCCCCATACCGGAAAAACGCAGATCGACGCGGGAAAACAGCTGCATCCTGTCTCCGAAATGCCGGATTAAATCGTTCAACTTGTCTATCCTCGAAACAAGCTCGTTCCTGCCGAACTTGATCAGCAGTCCGTCTGTCGTGATTACCGAATACCCGGTAGCGTCGACATGAAGCTCCGATATGTCCTTTCCGACGACAATCGAATTCCGGTCGAGTTCCTGTATAAAGGACACGGCATCGGCGACAGGCTGCAGCTGTACGTCCATAAAGCCGGGGTTTCTGAAGACAAAACCGGTAATAACCGGATAATTGGTTGAATCGTTTTCATTCAACTGCTTGAAAATGATGCCGTGATCGTCGACATAGTACAGCCTGTCCAGCAGGATCATACAGTATGCCTTTCGCTCGGTAACCGTAATATCGATCCTGTGCGGCGGCGACTTTCTTATGGACACGCTGTTTATCCAGGGTATGGACATAATGTTCTTTCTTATGGTTTTCAGCGGAACGGAGAAGATATTCTCGCCCATGCTCAGGCCTGAAGCCTGTATGATCTCCATCGGCAGAACGTGTTCGTATCCTTTGACACTCACCTGTTTCAGGGCAAATATTTTCGCTGTGCTGACAAAACCCGCAGCTTTATTGTACACGATATAGCTGCCGAAACACAGACCAGCGACGGCAAGGAGATAGCCGGAATACCTCAGGTAGGAACGCACCCCGACGCGCCTCTTAAGGCGCATGTGCGATGTGTTCTTATGCCGCGCTTTGAAATCAAAATCCACGAATTCACTCATTCAATTTTTCCTTTTAACGAAGCGGATTGCAGTATGCCTTCTATAAGGCCTTCATAATTCATACCCTTGCTCTCGGCTATTTTCGGCACGTAGCTCAACGATGTAAGCCCCGGGAGCGTATTGACTTCCAGCAGATATGGCCGGCCGGCCGATGCAACCTTGAAATCGATTCTCGAGTAAAAGCTGCAGCCGAGCAGTGTATGCGCATTCAAAGCGGCCTCTTCAATAGACTTGACCACGCTGTCCGGAAGCGATGGAGGGATACTGAACACCTCCATTCCCTCCGTATACTTGACTTCGTAATCCAGGAACTCTCTTTGAGAGCCGCCCTGAATCCCGATCTCCATGGATCCGAGGACTTTATCGTCATAAATCGCAACGGTAATATCTTTGCCCTCTATGAATTTTTCTATGAGCACGCGGCGGTCATACTTGAAGGCCTCTGCAAATGCCGCGGGCAGATCCCCGGGCGCCGATACCTTGCTGATCCCGATGCTCGAACCTTCGCAGGCCGGTTTTATGATGTACGGCAGGTTCATGCCGCTTTCTTTTATGAGTTGCGCATACTCGATAGGCTTGTTCACGGCAAGGTATTGCGGCGTCAGTATGCCTGCACTGGTAAGGAGGTGTTTCGTAAAGATTTTATCCATTGCGACCGCACTTGCCGTCGTACCGGAACCCGTATACGGAATACCCATCAGTTCCAAAAGCCCCTGTACAACGCCGTCTTCTCCCCATTTTCCATGGAGTGCGTTGAATGCTATTTCTATGTTCATTTCTCTCAGTTTTAAGGGCAGGTCCCGGTCTACTTCCACCGTAACCGCATGATACCCGAGTGCGTTCAGCGCATGAAAAACCGCTTCACCGGTCATCTTCGAGATGCCCTTCTCTGCGGACAGGCCGCCGAGCAAAACACCGATCTTCATTTTTTTCCTTACCGTGTTCTTCATTGTTCACCTATAATAACGACTTCCAGTTCAAGTTTTACCTTGGTTTTCTCTTTTACTTTCTCCATACCCGCATCAATAAGCGTCAGCACGTCTTCCGCATGCGCATTTCCTGTATTGACGATGAAATTCGTATGGAGCTCCGAATACTTCGCTCCCCGTACCCTGACACCGCGCATACCGGCTTCGTCCAGCAGCATCCAGGCCTTTGTCCCGTGAGGGTTCTTGAATATCGAACCGCTGCTCGGGTAGTTGAGGGGTTGTGATTGCGTTTTTTCTTTAAGGGCAGCCGTTATTTTCTTGCTCACGGCAGTCTTATCCGCCTTGCGGAGGTTGAAAACGGCCGACACGACGATACTGCTCGAAGAGAGTTCTTTGCATGTTCTGTAGCCGAACCCCATGGCTTTTTTATTGAGTGTCCTTGTCTTTCCCGTCCTTTCTATAAAAGTAACGGTCTCTACGACATCCGACAGGGTCCCGTGCCCGGTACCGGCATTCATGACGATCGCACCTCCGGTTGTACCCGGTATGCCGGCGAGCTGTTCCATGCCGGACAACCCGTTTTCCTCACAATACTTAACGAGCTCTGCAAGAGGCTTGCCTGCCCCGGCTCTTATGCGCAAAACGGATTCATCCTCAGAGACAACTTCAACAGAATCGAACGTGCCCTTCATCCTGAGCACCGGATTCTGAATGCCTCCGTCCCGTACGATAAGGTTGGTTCCGGCACCTATCACAAAGTATCGCTGCTCGTTACGCTTGGCCCAATCTATGAATTTGAATATATCGTCTTCATCGCGCGGCGTAACCATGCACGCACAGAGGCCTCCGACCTGCATGCTGGTATATTCTTTCATCGGGACATCAAACGAGACATCACCTTTTATAATCGATTTCACTTCATTAAAATCAGGCATTCTTTTTTAACCTCTTTATAAACGCATCTCCAACCGTTAGTATATCGCCGGCTCCCTGGGTTATGACCATGTCGCCCGGAACAACGATTTTTTCCAGCGCATCCACAATCTTGTCTTTATCTGGTATGTACCGGACGG
>JAMDCL010000100.1:0-3513 GCA_023489065.1 Deltaproteobacteria bacterium
CTTGCCGTCTCCCGAGAGTGCGAAGTTGTTCGGCATACCTCCCATGGATGGTTCGGTATTGAACGTTGCGAGCGATATGGTGCCGGTCACCGAGTTGGTTGAGGTATCGATGACGCTGACCGTATCGCTGAGTGAATTGGCAACATACATCTTGCTCCCGTTCAAAGAAGAAGCGATGGCTGCAGAGCCTACCTGGTTTAACTGTATGAGTGCTGTAACCGTCGGTGTTGTCCCAAGGGTAATTACGGAAACCGTGCCGGTGCCGTTACTTGATTGGCGGTTGACGACATAGGCATCCTGGCCATTCGGGGTTATTGCGACCGCCCACGGATACGTGCCTCCCGTTGTCAAGGTGAAGGTCTGGGTGTTTGTCGAGAGGTCTATGATGGAAACCGTTTCGCCGGGCAACTGGTTGCCGTTGATGTCATAGGCAACATTATTGGCGGTAATTAAGGTGTTGCCGTACACCGCTATGCCTGCTGCTGTGGGCCAGACCTGTGTCGGCGAACCAAACGTAGATGTTGTATAAGGCTGGAGCGGGATTGCCTGTTTGAAACTCAGGCTGCTTCCTGCGCCTATTCCCACATCGAGCACATAGCCTCTCTGTGCTTCTATGCCCGGCACGTATACATCCGTGCTTGAACTGTTGACCGCCATACCGTCAAAGCTCTCGTACCCGAGCGGCGCTGTTGTCAGGGAAATGTAGGATGCAATCTGGTCTGTGGAGGTGTCTATGGCCGTTATCATGTGGCTCTTATTCGCATAGGTTACCCATCCCGTGCTCAGGACCAGTGCTGTTTTCCCGTCCGGCGTTACCGCAATTTCGCTCGGCTGGGGTATGGCTTTACGATCGGTCCCAGTAAAAGAACTGTTCCCGATCTGGACTCCTGCCGGGCTCAGCGAATAGCCGTTTGCTCCCCAGTATGGTGAAGCCGGTGTCGAATTGCTGGTCGTGGTCCTGCCGCAGCCGGCGATTCCGGCGAAACCAATAGAAAGCATCAATGAAAAAGTTAAAAATAAATATTTTCTACACATTTTTCCTCCTCCTGTTTTTTATTCTTTGTAAAACAATTTTTTACAATTTACAACATTTTGATTGCTCGTTATAGTCCTTTACGGAAGAACGCAGCTTTCGTTCCCGTGCAGAAAAGCCGGTGTTACGATTCAGCCTCTTTTTGCTCTGCCTTCTTTTGCATCGCTGCCTTTTTGTTCAGTTTGACCCTCTTCTGTTTTCTCCTCTGCTTTCTGCGGAGTTCGCGATCCTTTTCTCTCATAGACACATCCTTTCCTTATACGGCTTTTTGGATCTTGCCGGATTTTATACATCTCGAACACACATAAACACTTTTGACACTGCCGTCCAATACAATCTTTATCCTCTGAAGGTTTGGTTCCCACCTTCTTCTGGTTTTATTGTTGGCATGACTGACATTGTTCCCGTACAGGGATCCTTTACCGCATATTTTGCAAACCTTTGCCATTTTTTTCCTCCATTCAAATCTAAATTATTTCTCAATAAAGCTATGCTTCTTCTTTTACCAAAGTTACTATCTGCCCGACGGCATCCCCCAGTTTATCGACAGACGGCCCCCCTGCCTGTGCGAAATCCTTCCTTCCCCCGCCGCTGCCGCCGACAATGACTGCCATCCGTTTCGCTATCTTCCCCGCGTCATAACGCTGCGTAAGGTTGGCCGTAACAAAGACGATGATGTTTGCCTTGTTGTTGATGGTGATCCCTATGGCCCCTATGCCTGATTGCAGTTTCTGCTTTATGGTGTCGGATAATGCCCGCACATCCTCGAGCGTACCCTGATCAAGAACAGCACTGACGATTCTCATTCCATCGTGGTGTACTGCTTTTGAAAGTATATCGTTTGAAAGTTCGGACAGGGGCTTTGCCGTGTGTGTTCCGCTTTTTTCGAGTTCTTTTATTTTTTGCCGCTGCTTGCTCAGGCCGGTCAAAATATCCGACTCGGCTGTTCCCAATTCTGCGGAGATATCTTTGAGCAGGGACATCTTTTCCCGTACGAATTTATAGGCAACGTCGCCGGTCACGGCCTCTATCCTCCTCACGCCTGCCGACACGGACGATTCCTTCGTTATAACGAACAGGCCGATGTCGCCTGTACGTTTTATATGGGTGCCGCCGCACAGCTCCTTGCTGATTTTGTCGATGGTGATGACCCTGACGACGTCTTTATACTTTTCGTCGAACAGTGCCATGGCGCCTTCCTTTACGGCGTCATCCAATGATGAAAAGGTTATATTGACCTCATGGTTCTCCCGTATCCACTGATTCACGGTTTCTTCAATCCTGAGAATTTCATCCGGACTGACCGGACGATTGTGCGTGAAGTCAAACCTGAGCCTCGCCGGGCTGACGTATGAGCCTGCCTGTGTAATGTGTGAACCGATCAATTTTCTCAATGCTGCCTGTAAAAGGTGTGTTGCCGTATGGTGCAAAGCCGTTGCCTGACGGCTCTCCCTGTTCACCGTGAGCTCAAGATTTTGTCCTTTTATAAAACGGCCGTGTTCTACCTTTCCGCTGTGGGCTATAAGCCCTTCAAGCGGTTTGACCGTGTCGGACACGGCAAATTTATTGTTGCCCGCAGATATCATCCCGCTGTCACCTGCCTGGCCGCCCGACTCTGCATAGAACGGCGTTTCCTTGAAGACGAGTAACCCTTCCTCGCCTTCTTTGAGTTCATCGGCGAGCTGATCGTTTTTTATGATGTATTGAAGGGGTGTTTTTAATGTCAATCTCCGGTACCCGACAAACTCCGTCGGGCCGAGGGCCTGCACTATCTGGTTATACAGCGATGTGTCTTTTATGTCCATGGCCTTGCCGAACCTGCTTGCCTCCCGCGCCTTCTTTTTTTGCCCGTCCATGAGCCGGCTGAACGCCGGATAATCAACGCTCGACCCGTTTTCTTTTGCAATGTCTGAAAGGATATCGATGGGGAAGCCGTACGTGTCATAGAGCTTGAAGGCGAACTCTCCGCCTATGGTCTTGACACCGGATGATTGCAGCGCGTGCAGGTGTTCGTCGATAAACGCCAGCCCCCTCTCGAGCGTCGTTAAAAATTTCGTCTCTTCTTCTTGAATGGTAGACCTGATTATGGCCTCATGTGCGGGAAGGTCTGTGTAGGTGTCTTTGTAGAGTCCGATAATGCGGCCTGCCGAGGTATACAGGAGCGGCTCCCGCATGCCTATCATGAACGCATAGCGCAATGCACGCCGTAAGATCCTCCTCAGAACGTATCCTCGCTGCTCGTTGGAAGGGTATACGCCGTCGTTGATTAAAAAGACCGCTGCCCTGATATGGTCGGCTATTACCCGTAACGCGGTTCCGGTGGGCTTGTCCCGGTCATACGTTGTATGAAGTGCGTCGGACAACCCGGCGATGATGCTTTTGAAAATATCGATATCGTAGTTGCTCGTTACCCCGGAAAGCACGGCGCTTATCCTTTCGAGCCCCATGCCGGTGTCGACACCCAGAGCTTCGCGACAGCG
>JAMDCL010000100.1:3523-5176 GCA_023489065.1 Deltaproteobacteria bacterium
ATAACCGTTTTTAATGATGACGATGCTCGGTTTCGGAAGAGGGACAAGGGTTGCGTCCTGCTGCTTGTTGTACTGCATGAAGACAAGGTTCCATATTTCAAGATACCGGTCGCAATCGGAGCCTATACCATCTTCAGGGTTGTCACAGGGAACCGCCTCGCCCTGGTCGAATATTATTTCGGAGCACGGACCGCACGGACCTGTGTCCCCCATGGACCAGAAATTGTCCTTTTCTCCCATCCGCACGATATGACTCGAGGGTATTTTTATATCGTTCTGCCATATATGGTACGCATCATCGTCATCATTAAAAACGGTTATCCAGAGCCGTTCAACGGGCAGTTTGAATTGTCCGGTCAAAAGCTCCCATGCAAACCGGATTGCGTCTTTCTTAAAATAATCGCCGAAAGAAAAATTGCCGAGCATTTCAAAAAAGGTATGGTGCCGTGCCGTGTAGCCTACATTTTCAAGGTCGTTGTGCTTTCCTCCTGCCCGTACGCACTTCTGCGATGTGCATGCCCTGGTGTAGTCGGCTTTTTCTTCGCCGGTAAATATCTTTTTGAACTGAACCATGCCTGCATTGGTAAAAAGCAGGGTCGGATCGTTCTGAGGAATAAGCGGGGAACTCTGCACAAGTCTATGCCCGTTTGAAACGAAATATCTAAGGAAGGTGTCTCTGACTTCTTTCGTATTCACCGATCAGAACTTCTCTATCTTGAAATCTTCGTCTTTGCCGGCAGCGGATTTTTTATCGAAGTCGTCCCATGACATATCGGAGGTCGATGTTATGCCTTTGACCCTCAGGGCAAAATCGTCCGGGTTGGTCGATTGCCGCAGTGCCTCTTCATACGTTATGAGGTTTTGTCTGAACAATTGAAGCAGGGACTGATCGAACGTCTGCATGCCGTAGGTGGTAAACCCCTTGGCTATGGTGTCGTGGATCTCCGTGATCCTTTCCTCGTCAGCGATGAGTTCCCTGATTCTCGCCGTCGCTATCATGACCTCGATTGCAGGTACCCTTCCTTTGTTATCGGCCTTTGGCACAAGCCTCTGGGAGATTACGGCTTTCAGAATCGATGCAAGCTGCAGCCGGACAGCCTTCTGCTGATACGGAGGAAAAATAGACACCACCCTGTTTATTGATTCCTTTGCATCGAGTGTGTGCAGGGTGCTGAGAACGAGGTGTCCTGTTTCAGCGGCGGTGATGGCTGTTTCGATCGTTTCAAAATCCCGCATTTCTCCGACGAGGATGACGTCCGGGTCTTCTCTCAGTGCGCTTCTCAGCGCTGTCGCGAAGCTCTGGGTGTCGACACCGAGTTCCCGCTGATTGACGATACTCTTTTTGTCCCTCAGCAGATACTCGATCGGATCCTCGATGGTCATGATATGGGACGTCCTGTTCGCATTGATATGATCGATCACCGAGGCAAGGGTCGTCGATTTTCCGCTGCCTGTCGTGCCGGTGACCAGCACAAGCCCTCGTTGTTCCAATGCTATCTTCTCTATAACCTTTGGGAGGTTCAACTGATCAAAGGACGGCACACCGAAGGGTATGACCCTGAATACTGCGCCTATGGTTCCCCTTTGCTGAAATATGTTTACCCTGAACCTTCCCAGTCCGGGTACGCCATACGCCATGTCCAGCTCATAGGT
>JAMDCL010000134.1 GCA_023489065.1 Deltaproteobacteria bacterium
CAGGCACATACCATAGCTGACCTTTTACCGCACGGGGTGAAATAACATTCCGAAGTGTCTTGTAATGGTCGGGGCGGGCGGATTTGGACCGCCGACCTTTCGGTCCCGAACCGAACGCTCTACCAGGCTGAGCCACGCCCCGTGTACATGAATGACCTGCTCCGTTGCGACCGGGATGTTCAACAATCCCTTTTCTCCCATCTCATGATCGGAGAGATCGAAGGGACGGTGAGAACAAGCATCGAAGTAGCTCCGTATCAAATAGCTCACCATTTCGCGAAGGTCAATAGAATAATGCATACCGGGCATGTCCCGGAGTGAATAAAACGACTCCGTAAGAAATGGCCGGCATGGACCTCTACGATTAACCCGAAAAATGCAATAAGGAAGTTTTCTTATTTTTCAATCGCATTTTCCGGTTTAACCTATTCCATACCGGCGAAAAATCCACGCTCTATACAGGCTGTCCGACAATTCCATTTTATCTCCATCCCTTGACGGGAGGGATAAAGGGAGGGTGAAAAATCATTATATATGAACAAGTTTGTCCCTCACCCTTTCCCTCTCCCGCAAGGGGCGAGGGATTTTTTGAATCATCGGACAGCCTGTTTATGGTGTGGTTCTTCAAAAAGGGGATTTTGCTTTTTAGATTCGGTAACTTATGCCTGCGATCCACACGGTCTGCGGCGTTACGAAGACGGACCCCGATGTCTGGTCAAGCTTTTTTGACAATGACAGTTCTGCTGCCACGGTTATCCGCAGTCCGTTAACCGGTGTGTAAAAAATTATGCCGGGAGTAAGATACAATGGGTTCTGACTGAATGATACATTCGCGAATGACGGGTCGTTTACAGCATAAGAGCTGTACTGGTTTGCGAATTCGGAGGTAAATTCCAGCATGGGTTCTATGTAATAGCGCGGAAGCGGAAACAGAAGCGAGCATGCCAGTAAGGTAC
Source organism: Deltaproteobacteria bacterium (assembly GCA_023489065.1). Next base: position 957 of record JAMDCL010000134.1, read on the forward strand.
GGTTGTCACCCCGTATGCCCATCGCATATTTTCCGGCCGGCGGAATAAAAATATTGTCACTGCTCGAAATGAGCTTAAGCGTATTGTCCCACAAATATCCGAGACGCAAATTGGCTATCAGGGGAAACGACAGAGAAGAATCGAGCATATCATACGACGCCAGAAGGCTCAGTGTGTAGCTTGTCGCATTACCGTTGTATCCTGCATACCCGGCACTTCCCGCTTTACTATAGGTTAAAATTTCACCGATTCCTCCAACACTGAGCTGGGGTAAGATATTATAACCCGTTTTAATGCCGATGCGCAGGTCTCCCGAATAATTCAGGGTCTGTGAAGCGTTGACTTTACTTGAAGAATAGAGGGAACCGATGGACACGTCCAGATAGCGGACAGGTGCGTATGAAATGACGCCGTAGAGCGTATCATTCTTCAACGTGTCCCCTGTTCCGAGCATCGATGTCTGATATGTATAGGCATTATAGAGGGCGACACCAGCGGCACCCGGCTGTACAAAGGCGGAAGGTACATGCAAAGAACCGTCCGGGCCCGTCATGGAAACATCCGTGCAGGTGTGCCTGTTCGTTTCTATCGCCGTATAGGGAGGAGGCACGATCGTTGTTGTCTGACGTGCATCTGCTCTTGCATAACCTGAGAGTGCCAGTATACCGAGAATCATTATGAAACATTTTCTCATGTAGCCTCCATTATTCATCAGGCAGGCATTCCCGCGGGTCTGCCGCCTCAGCCTTTTTTCATTGCAGGGGTCTGTTTTTTCATTCTGTGGCTGTGTTTTGTTTTTATGGAATCCGCTGCCCACGGGTCATCCTTGTAAGCCTCCATCCAATCTATCTTACCGAAATATTTTGAACAATAGAAGCAGGGAAAGTAGTCGAGCTCGGTTATCTGTTTGTTTTTGATGAGCTCTATCTTGTCAAGGTTGAACCTATGGATTGCATCTGCCCACATTTTATGTGCATCGAATAAACTGACGGTGTTGAGGTCAGCGACAACGTCGAGTTCTTCCTCGTGTGCGCCTGTGTACCCGGATATCTGGCAGCAGAATGAAAGTCTGCCTTTATAGTCTATGTTCGGAGAATACATGGTCAGTGCCCTGCATTGGAAGAACAACAGGGGTTCGTAGTGACCCAGAGAGAAGTTTATTTCTATCTTCATGATGTTTTTCAGTTTCTCGACCCTTTTCTCCGCTTCTTTGTACTCTGCGGGTGACAGCACGAGGTCCTGTTCGAACGCAAGCGTCGTCGGCTCGAGGTGTGCATAAAACAGTCTTTTTAATCCGAGTTCTGATGCGAGTACGGCCATCTGTTCTATTTCGTTGAAATTCTTTTTATTGACGGTGATCTGGACGCTGATATCTATTCCTTTGATTTTCAGTATACTGATTGCCTGCAGGATTTTTTTGAACGAACCTTTTCCCCGGATATAATCGTGGGTCTTCTCGTTTGAGCCGTCAAGGGAGATCGAGACGCCGGATAGTTTACCGATGCGGCCGGGAAAATGCGGGTCATTGAGCATTTTCCATACGGACAGGAAATTCCATGCATTTGTCACGAAGTGATACGTATAACCATGCTGTACGACCGTGTCGATGATTTGGGCGAAGTGCGGGTGGAGAGTTGGTTCGCCGCCGGTAAATGCAATATGCCTCAGATTATATGCCTTTGCCTGTTTCAGTATGCTGTCGAACAGTTCGACGGATATAAAGCTTCTCATGTCCGTTTTGTCCCGTAAACAGTGCAGGCAGCTCAGGTTGCATTTATTCGTCAGCTCAAAACTCATCTCATAGAACGACATCGTCTTCCCCCTTTTGTGTAAATTTATTCATTACTTATCCTTTTGAAAATAATCAATGGATCTTTTAAAAGGTCTCTCCCGCACAGGCACAGGTATGCCTTTGTCTGGCGGATGAGTGCATTCAGCGTACCGATGTGCTTGTCTGCCGTTCCCTTATGAAAGAACATCATCAACGACTGCGGAATCAGGAGGGACATGGCCCGGGTGCTTTCAAGGGGCACTATCTCCGTATCCTGCCGCTTCGCGAGTTGTAAAAAGAAAACGGTCCGGGGGATCACACTGCGGACTGTCTTGAACCTGCCGTAAGGGACCATGGCCTTTCGAAAGGGCGGTACCGGAGGTTTTGTGCCCTTCAAGTCATGCGCATACTGCAGGAGTGTTTCCCCTGTAACGTGTACGTCTTTCCTGAAACCGACGGCACGTATCACTTTCCCTTCATGCTTCAGAAAGACAGCGTCATCGGAGCACAGCGTATATCCCTTGAACACAAGTCCGAGGGACAGTGTCGTCTTGCCGGACATACCCATCCCGCACAGCAGGATTGAATCGCTGCCCTTTTTGACGGCACTTGCATGGAGGTAATAAAGCCCGCGGTGCCGGAGGAGCTCTATCAAAGCGAGCGTGATAAAAATAGACACGAATTCCGTTCCCCTCTTCAGTACCGGTATATCCACATAGGCGTCGGCCCTGTCATGTGTTGCATCAACGAGGACTGTTGTACGTTTGTCGGAGAGCAATAAAATGCCGTTTTTCATTCTGTATCCGTTTATCCTGCCGTAGGAAAACAGCGCGGGATCGTTTTTGCCGGGCACAACCGGGGTTTTTCTGTTTGTGGTGGCACTGATTGTTATCCGATGCTTTGTTCCGGCACTGTTCTGTACCGTGTAGCCCGAAAAAAATGTCTTTAATGCGGCAAAGACGGCGGGGTCGTCTGCTTTCACGGACACGGCAACATCCGATATCTTAAAGGTAAATTGTCTCATCTTGTTGCAAACATCCCCTTTTTCGCATGCTCAAGGTCCTTTGGATTGCCTATATCGATCCATAATCCGTTATGCAGGTAACCCGCAATAAGCCTTTTGTTGCCGAGCATCCCGGGATACATGTGCATGGTCGTCGACGGCTGGTGTATGTTTTCCGGAATATAGTTTATGGCATCGGGCTTCAGGAATTGAATACCGGTGAATATATAGGGGACCGTATCCGGAGGAGGCGTGAAAAGGCCCCGCACGTATCCATTGCTGTCCATGTAGACCTTCGCGATATCCGCCTGTTCACGGGTTGCCTGATAGAGTACCATAACCGCATCCGCTCCCTTTTCTTTTAATAATGGGGGCAGGACCGCTAAATCAAGATCGAACAAAATATCCCCATTGATGAGATAAAACGGTTCGGTGAGGAATCTCCTTGCCAGTAACAGGGCTCCTCCCGTACCCTTGATTTCCGGTTCCGGCGAATACTGGATTGATAGCCCGAACTGCGAACCGTCCCCGAGCCTTTGCCGAATCATTTCGCCAAGATGGTGGAGGTTTATGACGACATCTTTTATACCCGCCTTTTTCAGGGCATCAAGCGTGTGCACGATTACCGGTTTTTCATTGATTTCGATAAGCGGTTTGGGGATTGTCCCGGTGAGGGGGCGTAACCTCGTTCCAAAACCCGCCGCAAGTATCATAGCCTTCATACCGCTATCGTACCACAAGTGATTTACTTTGCAATCGACCCGGCTATACCTCATGATTCAAAATGCCGTCACGAACGACACCCTCTCCCGGAAACTCGGGATGTGTAACGTGGTTTACTTTGTCCTTTTCACGATATTTTCAATGAACTGGCAAGCGATTCACGGTTTGCCAATGCAGAGATTTAGTATTATATTAAAAAATAAAGCTTTAGAAATGGAGAAAAAACAATGGACCAGATGAACCAAATGAACCGGATGCAGATGATAAAAAACAGAATAGATTCTTTTCCCAAGGGGAGCTTATCGGCATCAAACCATTATTGGTGCGTGACCTGTAAGAAATTTTTTGTTCTGGATAAACCGGAGTGTCCGTATATGACGGGGATGTGCATCAATACCCCGATTGCGGTAGAAAATCTTGCTCCGGAGAGTACAGAAGCACTTGAAAAATTCGGTTTATTTTACCCGAAAATACCGCAAAGGATTTTGAGCAGCGCCATCCAAGACCATTTTCCCGAAACAGGGGAACGATTGGCCGGGACCTATCTTGATTTTCTCAGGGAGTGGCGGTTTGATATTTCCAAACAACAACCCTTGCAAACCGTCAAAAGTTTCATCATCCTTTTAACCGGCTGCGAGACCGCGCAAAGAATAAATGAGAAACGTACAACAG
>JAMDCL010000080.1 GCA_023489065.1 Deltaproteobacteria bacterium
GTCAGGCGTGTAAGAGCGCCTGGGTGGATTTCAATTTTTTATATGCCGAGGAATAATCTCCTCTTTTCGCCAATAATTCCGCATTGAGTATCTCTGTCGACGGTATGCGAATCCATTTATTATCGAGATAGGAGAGCTGCTCGGAAGCATCATCGACCATTTCGAGCCGGAGCAGGAGCTTCGCAAACATAATTCTCGTCAGCAGGTCGTCGGGACTGTCGGACAGCAGTCTCCGGTAAAACCGGATCAGCTCGAAAGGATTGTCATGTTTCAGATAAATATCCTCCATCCTGATCAGGAAAACCGCATTGTGCGTCATGGCATACCCTGCTTCCCATTCCTCGATGGCCTTTTCCATTTCACCTTTGTTGTTCAGCAGTGTTTCCCCGCTTGTTATGTAAGCGGGTACAAATTCCGGATTGAGTTTCTTTACATCACCGAGTTTTTTCAGAGCAAGGTCCGCGTCACCGCTCTGAAGGATTGCCACGGCGTATTTATATTTCAGTTCTCCCAGCCTCAGCCGCTGCTCTTTATAATCCTGCGTTCCTTTCGCAAGTTTCATGATAATCTTATGCGTCCTGTAGGCCTCTTCCGCTTTTTCTGCTGCTATGTAGGCATCTCTCAGGAGAGAGAGGAAATGGACATTTTCTTCCTCTATGCTCACCAGTTTTTTCCCCACATCTATCATACTGTTCAGCTCTTTCGTGAGAGCGTACACCCTGTACAGGAGGAGAAGGAGCGGTATGTTTTCGGGGTCCTGATATTTGATTTTGAGCAATATTTTCAATGCTCCCGGGTTATCCTTGAGCATGAGATAAGATTCCGACAGTTTGATGTGTGCTTTTATATTGAAAGGATTTTTCGCAATGGCATCTATGAAATAAGACTTGGCCTTTTCTGCGTCTCCTTTCATGAGTTCAAAATTACCTTTCTCCACCAGTGATACGCTCAGGCTCTCCTTGTTCGTCTGGTTTTTTATCTGCCAGTCCCTGTAAATCCTGCTTGCCTCGCGGACAAGGCTGACAAGTGCCATCAAAAGCATACCGAGTATGAAAGAAGCTATAACGACGGCAGATGCGGTCGTATGAATGGATGTGGTCCTTGACAGAAAGAGTTCTATCTCTTTTCCATTGAACAGCGAAAGATAGCCGAACAAAAAAAGTATAACAATCAGTAAAAATACCATTGCCTGATACATTTTCTTCACCTATTTATGATACGGCAGCCCGTGCATTATGGAAAAAGCCCTGTAAATCTGTTCTGCGATTATGACCATGGTCAGCTCATGGGGAAAGGTCATGGACGATAACGACAACACAGTATCCGCCCTCTGTTTCACAGAACTATCAATACCTATGGGTCCGCCAATTATTATATTCATAATCTTTATGCCGCTCATTATACGCTTATTTAAAAAGTTTGCAAATAACTCCGAACTCATCGTGTTGCCGCCTTTATCAAGAACAATATTATAGCAGCCTTCCATAAGTTCAACCAGTTTTTTTGCTTCCTTTCTCAAAGCACTGATCTCTGAGTTCGATGTGAGCGGTTCCTGCCGGATCGTCTTTACAGCTATTGCAGAATATTTTCTTATTCTTTCAAGATAGCGTTCGGTCAGCTTCTGTACATGTTCATCTTTCGGTAATCCGACGGATACTATCGTGATGAACATTATTATTCTATCACAGCCCTCTGGGCATCCGACCACAACCCGTCTATGTCATAGTACGATCTCATGGTATCAAGAAAGATATGCACGACGATATCGTCATAATCAACAACGATCCAGGCACCGGACTTCTCTCCTTCCACGCCCTGAGGTTTGATACCGGTCTTGCCGAGTTCATCCATGACATACCCTGCAACGGCACGGGATTGCCTTTCGGATTTCACGGAACAGATTATAAAATAATCAACGATGCTTACGTGCTTCCTCATATCTATAACAACGATATCTTCCGCCAGTTTATCGGTCAACAGCGTCTTGATTTTTTTTATAAGTTCCTGCGTGGGAATACTAATAGTACAGCCGCTCCTTTTCTATATATTCTATTACCGGATCCGGCGTAAGATAACGGATCGACCTGTGCTGCCGGACAAGTGCCCTTATCCCGCTCGATGAAATATCAAGCACCGGCAAAGAAGACAGGTAAACCTTTTTTCCGTTTTTATGCATCAAAATTCCTTCTTTTTCTTTATACCAGAATTCATTCTTGAGGTCAACCGGCACAAGCTGCTCCAGATTTTCAGAGGTGATGTGTCTCGTTATGACGATCATATCACACAAGGAAAAGATGAGCGATGGCGAATTCCACGTGTTTATATGCGCAAAATCATCTTCGCCGAGGATAAAGCTCAACCCGGTATCGCTGTCGTATTTCTCCAGAAGAGCCTGCAGGGTCCGGTACGTGTAGGATGGCGCAGGAAGGCGTTCTTCGATATCTTCGAGTATAAAGCTCAACCCGGTATCGCTGTCGTATTTCTCCAGAAGAGCCTGCAGGGTCCGGTACGTGTAGGATGGCGCAGGAAGGCGTTCTTCGATATCTTCGAGTATAAAGCCGGGATTGTTTTGGATCGCCATAGCGGTCATTTTTTTTCTATGGCGGTATTCCAGCACGGACTCCGCAGTCTTGTGCGGCGGCACGAAGGTCGGAATAAACAGGACTTTGTCGAGGGAGAACCGCTGACGTATTTCTTCAGCCCCCCGCAGATGGCCTATGTGTATGGGGTTGAAGCTGCCCCCAAGGATACCGAAACTATGCATACAATTCCCGGCACTCAATTCTTCTGAACAAACAAGAGAGAGAGTATTTATATTTCATCTTGTTGTCACCCTCCCTTTCGTCCCTCCCGTCGAGGGAGGGAAAGAAGAAGGGACTGTCGGACAGCAAGTTCAGAGGAGGATATGAAGACCGCACGTCCTACTCCCTGACCTGTCCGTTCCCCATGATGACGAACTTCTGTGCGGTCAGTTCCTCAAGCCCCATGGGGCCGAATGCGTGCAGCTTCGAAGTCGATATGCCTATCTCGGCTCCAAGCCCGAGCTGGAACCCGTCGCTGAACCTCGTGGAAGCATTGACCAGTACGGTCGATGAATCCACCTCCCGGAAAAACCTCATAGAGTGCCCGACATTGCTCGTTACGATAGAATCCGTATGATGCGACCCGTAATGGTTGATATGCTCGATAGCCTGATCCAGCGAATCCACAACCCTTACCGAAAGGATAAGGTCAAGATACTCCGTAAACCAATCCTGTTCCGTTGCCGGCTTTATATCATGAACAATGCCCCGCGTTCTCTCACACCCCCGGATCTCGACCCCTGCCTTTTTATACATAGTTATCATCTCCGGCAGGAACTGCCCCGCAATGTCCTTGTGAACGAGCATGGTCTCCATGGCATTGCAAACACCCGGCCTTTGGACCTTTGCATTGAAGCAGACTGCCTTTGCCATGTCTGTATCCGCATCCGCATCGACGAATACATGACAAATACCTTTGTAGTGTTTCAACACCGGGATGCGCGAATGCTCTGCAACCGCCCGTATCAGTGACTCTCCGCCCCTCGGTATGACAAGATCGATGAGTTCATCCTGCTTCAAAAATTCATACAGCACATCTTTATCGGGCGTATCGATGAACTGAACGGCTTCGGACGGGAGAGCCGCTTTTTTCAGGGCATCGGACAGCACACCGGCAATCGCCCTGTTCGAATTGATAGCCTCTGAACCGCCCTTGAGGATCACGGCATTCCCCGATTTGATGCACAAAGCGGAGGCATCCGCCGTAACATTCGGCCTCGACTCGTATATCATCAGGATGACGCCGAGAGGGATGCGCATCCTGCCGACCAGCAGGCCGTTCGGCCTTGTCCACGCCTTCGTTATCTCGCCGACCGGGTCTTTCAATGCTTTGACTTCACGGATGCTGTCAATCATAGATGTGAGTGTTTTTTCCGTAATCGTAAGCCTGTCGATGAAAGCGCTCTGCATTCCCTGTTTTTTTGCAGCACCGACATCGATGTCGTTCGCTTTCCGAATCAATGCGCTGTTCTGCAAAAGTCCCTCAGCCATATATTCAAGCGCTGCATCTTTTTTTGCCGTACCTGCAGCACCGAGTTTCAGTCCCGCATACTTCGATTTTTGTGCTATGCCGGTGACATCGTTTTTATCCATATTAACCTCTGATCTGACTGTATTGCATAACCTTTCTCTGATCTTCCCTATTATTCATTATAACTATCCCTATTCAGCATGAGGTTGTCCCTGTGGATTACCTCGTCGCCTTTGGAATATCCCAGCGATCCGTTTATCTGCGATGACTTTTTGCCCTTTATCATGCCGATCTCCGTGACGGAATAATTCGTTATCCCCCTGCCTATCTCCCGGCCGCGAACATCCGCTATACTGACGACATCTCCCTGTTTAAACGTCCCGGATACATTCACCACACCCGCGGCAAGCAGGCTCTTCTGCTTTAACACCGCAGACCGGGCACCCTCGTCAATGGTTATTGAACCGGACGATTTCAAAAGGAGGCTGACCCATTTCTTGGCACCGCTTATCTTCTTCTGATTCGCGACGACAGTCGTTCCGAGCCTTTCTCCGCCTTCCCGCGTAAATTGATCCGCCAGTTTTGTTACGATATTTTCTATCCTGCCGTTTGCTATCGTCGTGCTGATGCCTATCCGTGCAAGCTGACGTGCAGCGGATATCTTGGTTTTGATACCGCCGACACCATACCTGCTCTTGCCCTCCCCGGAGATCCTGTACTGTTCTATATGTTTTATTTCATCGATAGGTTTTGCATCGCTGTAGGTATGAGGATCGCGGTCGAATATTGCATCTATATTGCTGAGGATGATAAGCCGGTCCGCATTGATCATTGCGGCAACCATCGCAGAAAGCGTATCGTTGTCCCCCACTTTTATCTCCTCGACCGCTATTGCGTCATTCTCGTTCACGACGGGGATGAAACCCTTCTCAAGCATCAGTTCCATGGATCTCCGCGCATTGAGGTATCTTTGCCGGTCAATAAAATCCTCATGTGTGAGGAGCACCTGGGCAACAAGCTTATTGTAGGGGCTTTCT
>JAMDCL010000136.1 GCA_023489065.1 Deltaproteobacteria bacterium
CGGCATGAGAAAAGTTTACGGTGATATCCTCGATAAAAACGTACTCAAAGAAACCTTCGAATCTTGCGACCTGATCTATCATTGCGCCGCAGTCGTGAACGGCGGCAAAAAGAAGATGATGCTGGTCAATGTGCGCGGGACAGAAGCGGTATGCGAGGTTGCCCGCGACATGCATATAAAAAAAATGATCTACCTGAGCTCCATTGCTGTCATAAGCGGCAATGACGGGCCATATCCTTTAACAGAGACACTCCCGTATGCCGCTTACAATGACTACGGCATTTCAAAGATAGAATCGGAAAAAGTGGCAAGGGAGTTTATAAAGAGCGGATTGAATACAGCTATCATACGCCCATCGGCGGTCTACGGCCGGGACGAACCGCATGTTTTGTCCAGGATCCTGAAACTCTCTCAACTCGGGATTCTGCCGCTTGCGGGCAAAGGACGTGTTCAATGGCAATTGATCCATATTGACGATCTTACGGATTTTTTGATCTCCATAATAAACAATGAGAACGCTTACAATGATATATTCAATGTTTCATCCGATGAAACCATCGAGATGATAAACCTTTACAGGCTCATAACGACATTCACGCACAAAGGTATGATAATCCATATACCGATATGGCTCCTCAAGCTCATGGCAGGGGTTGCCGATCTGCCGTTCGTAGTACAGGGTAAAAGACCGTTCATGAACAAGGTCAAATTTTTCGAACGGAATCATACGTACGACACAACAAAGGCACGGAATCTCCTCGGGCTTGTAACACGTACCACCTTGCAGCAGGGGCTGTCGCAGATATACGGCGCAGCCCCCGTCCGTCCTTGATCCGAAAACTGCATTCTCCCCGTCTACGGTAATGCGGACGCAGGCATCGTCCCGGTTGTATGGCTCATGATCCAGTTATATATCATCGCATCGACATTATCGCTGGTTAACGCCGGATCCGAGAGCAAAACATCGAGATGCGTATAATTTGGCATGATATGTATGTCGAAACCGCACGCTGTCCGAGGCTGGCCGCTGCAATTGCGTGCAGGCGGGAGCATACCCCTGTACTGATCAAAATCGGTTGAAGTCTGCTCGACACCGGCGCCTCCGCCGAATGCAATTACCGGTGCATCCATCTCCGGCGTATAGAGTACGTGCATGCCCTGCTGATACCTCCAATCGGTCGTTTGCGTGGGTCCGTAATCGCTTCCCATGACCATGGTGTCCAGCAGCAGCCTGGTCGGGAAATACCGCTCCGACATGGTCGTAGAGGTATTGGAAAGTACGGCCGCGAGGTCTGTGATGTTCGTTATATGGTTCTGGCTGTTCCATGTGTACGTCATGGTCCCGTTGTCCGTAGGCTCTGAAACAGTAATGCCGGGGAAGAACATGCTCGTTGTTGACGTTAAAGGACCGTTCGGGCTGCCCAGGGTCGCAGACATGATACTGATGGGATTGAAATTGCGGTCCATTGCAAACCCGAGCATTGCCTGGTTCGTTGCCTTAAATTGCGTATTACCGAGCAGGGCTGCAGCAATCAGGCCGAACTGGGGGATCCGGAGCATCGGTGACACCTGGGTGGGTTGAAGCAATGCATACATGCCTTCGATCTGAACAAAGGTAAACATGTTCAACAACATGGATTCCACGGTAGCCCCAAGCGAGCCCATGGCAGATCCAATCAAGCTCACGACCATGACATTACCCGGGTTCTGCCGGATCTGATCCAGGCTCGGCATGGTAAAATTCATCCCGGATATGTTCTGGGGCATGCCGGTACCTGAGAGGTACTCCGACGCTGTCACGGTTTGCATCATGCCAGAGCCTCCGCCGTCGAGCAGGACAACACCTGCTATGTTATCATACCCCGGTTCCGGCGAAGTTACCGGATCTCTGAACTCATAGCCTGCATAATCCTGTGCAATCCATGCACCAAGAGAATGGCCTCCGAGGAACACATTTGTCTTGCGGTATTGCCGGGGAATAAGCGATATGATGGTATTGAGGTCCCGTAATGTCATATCAAGCCCCCATTCAGACATGTAGGATACCGATGTTGTGGGCGGCACGCCTGCATAGGTTTTACCATCAATGGACACCCCGCTGAAATAATAGCCTAAGGCAAGAGAGGGGTCCTGCTTGTTCCATGCAGCCTGAATACCGGTAAAATCATTCAGGAGTACGGAGCGGCGGTCGACAGTCCACACCTCGATATCGCCCTTCCCCATCCCGACGATCGTTTTCGCCATGGTATCAAAATCGCCGGCGCCTCCCAAAAGCCCGGGCATGAGCACGAGGATTGCCTTGAGTTGCGCCGGTTCCGGATTGTAAGCGTATCGTGTGAACACCGCATAATTAAGCTGACTGGGCGTGGGCAAGCCGTCAGGGTTCGCCGCTACCGTAAAATTCGTTTCAGCATGACAATTACTTACTGCTATGGCGGATGATTGAGTTGTACTACTGGTGCACACCAATAATGAAGATTGAGTTGTACTGCTGCTGGAACATGCGGCCATCAGAGAAGCGATTAAACCTGCCGTGATTATAATCCTTAAGTTCATAAATCCTCCTTATAGAGAAATCGGGTCTGATTCTTATCCTGAATATGGTTTATAGCATTATTATGATGCGGAAGGAAGTGTTTTATATGACTTGCAATGGCTTAAATTTCTATTGCCTTCTCTGCCACATCGATGGTATTTACTATGCTACACTGCAAACCAAGAATATGGCTCACTCACAAAAGGAGGCTGTATGAAATTTGTCGTACTCGGAGGCGCTGGAGATATGGGGAGCGAGGTTGTTGCCGACCTTGCCCGGTTCTCACCTGAGAGCACGGTTCTGATCGTCGATCTCAGAAAGGACGTGGCAGAGAAAAAAGCAAAATCGATAGGCCTTCCCAACATTGCGATAGAAACGTGCGATGTAAACAAACGAGACGATGTCCTGAGGATACTCAAAGGCGCACAAGTCGTTGTCAACTGTGTAGGACCTTTTTACAAATACGAAAAGGTCATACTGCCTCTGGCGATTGAGGCCGGAACCGGTTATGTTGATATATGCGATGACCACGATGCAACCGAACGCGCACTCTCGTACAGCGACATGGCACGCTCGAACAATGTAACGGCCTTGATAGGTATGGGCTGGACACCCGGCATAACAAACGTGCTCGCACGGTACGGATCCGATAAACTCGATTCGGTTGAATCAATCAATATTTACTGGGTAGGCTCTATTGCCGATTCCGAAGGGCTTGCCGTCACAAAGCATGTGTTCCATGTCATCCAGGGCACAGCACCGAGCTATGAAGACCACCAGTGGATCGATGTGAATGCTTTGTCGGGCAATGAAGACGTACAGTTCCCGGATCCCATAGGTATACAAAATGCCTATTACGTGGGACATCCCGAGCCCGTTACCATACCACGGTATATCAAGGGCGTATGCAATGTGACCTTAAAAGGTACCCTGCTCCCCAAGGACATCAACAAGCTCGGCAAGTTCCTCGTTGATACCGATGCAGTATCGACGGAAAAGAAGCTCCATGCAGTCAGCGAATTCCTGAGCGGAGACCTCGTCGTGCTTTCGAACATATTCGGCTCCAAGGACAAGCCCCTGCCGGTATCGGGACTGCGTGTCGATGTTCACGGGACCAAAGGCGGTAAACCAAAAGCATACGCGTGGGGAGCCATCGACAGTATGAGCAGGCTGACCGGTATACCGGCATCCATCGGGGCACAGATGATGGCAAAGGGCATGATCAAGCAGACCGGTGTAATCCCAGCAGAAGCATGCATACAACCGGAACACTTTCTGCAAGAACTGAAAAAACGGGACATCGAAATTGAAGAGATGTAAGGAGGTATCATGGTCTCACTGGAAACACTGATAAACACGCTCAATACATTTGTAAAGAAAGTCAATGAAAACATGACACTGAAGAAGATCCTGAAGGGTTGGTCAAAGCTCATGGTCGTCAGGACAAAAGACCCCGAAGCTGTCGCCACCCTGAAGATAGAGAAGGGATCGGTGGTTGACGTGAAACTCGAGGACACTCCGAATGCGGACATAACCCTATCCGCAAATGCGGACGTCATCAATGATATCTTTACCGGCAAGGCAAATCCCTCGAGGCTGTATCTTGACGGCACCTTAAAGGTATTTGCCTCACAAAAGGACCAGATGGTCCTTGATTCCATTGTTGACATCGTTTGGAAATAACCATGCCGCAGCTAAAAAAAGCACTTCACATGAGGACGCTTGTATCGGCAAGCGCGGGTATTGCTCTCGCTTCAAGCGACTTCCCCGCACTGATAAAGGCTGCCTCTCAGGTCGGAGGCTGGGCAATCGTATTCGTGATTATAGGTGCAGGTCTTATTACCGGTCTGGTCGCTTTATCGTTTGCAGAGCTTGCCGGCATGTATCCCACTGCTGCCGGTGTGCGGGTATACACGAAGAAGGCCTTCGGCGATACTCCTTCGCTCACGATAACCATCTTCTATGTGTTCTTCTCCATCATTATAGCCTCTGCCGAGACCTATATCTTTTCAGCCGTGCTCCACGCGCTGTCCCCTGCCCTGTCGGCACGGTTGTGGGTGCTCATATTCCTCATCGTCGCAATCGTTATGAACATCCTCGGTGTCGAGATAGCAGGTGCCTTACAGGACATACTCACGTATGTGATGTTTGCGGGCATCATAGGATTGTCCCTCTATGCGATATTTTCGTCACGCTTCAGCGTTGCATCCGTACCCTTTGCACCGTCAGGCATCGGAGGGTTCGGTACCGCCGTTGCAACAGCCATATTCGTTTATACGGGCTTTGAATGGACAACACCCCTTGCCGAAGAGGTGGCATCGGGCAAATCGGTACTTTCGTACTCCCTGCCCATATCCGTAGGACTGCTGACGGTAACGTTTGCACTCTTTGCCTACGCCACGATGGGGATATTACCGCTCAACCAGGCTGTCCATTCACCGATCCCGCATCTGATCTTCGGACAAACACTGGCAGGAAAGGCCGGGCTTTATATCATGGCCGGCATCAGTTTCCTTGCAACCATGATACCTCCTTA
>JAMDCL010000047.1 GCA_023489065.1 Deltaproteobacteria bacterium
CGATAAGAACAATACCCTGACCGGCACCCCTTTAAACCCGAAAACTTCCCGTATTCTGCTTGTTATAAACTTGCTGTAGTTCTCCTTGATCCCGGTTTTGTTGTTCGTGAATATGACAAACACGGGAGGCCGTACTGCTATCTGCACAAGGTAGTACGATTTTATGATCTTCCCGCTGCTTGAAATAGGCTGATGCTTGCTCAGTACCTCCCTGAAGAACTTATTCAGCTCGGCGGTGGGAATCCTGTACTCGTAATCGTGCAAAACCTTGAGCACGTTCGAAACGAGTGCCCGTATACCTTCACCGGTAACCGCAGAAGTAGGAACGATGGGTATATACTCGGCAAAACCGAACGCGGCGGCTATCGCATTCGTGACAATCCGCCTGTCCTGTTTCGGGATAAGATCCCACTTATTGACGGCTATGACACATCCCTTACCGTAAGACTGAATCATATTCATAATCTTTTTGTCATAGCCCGTTACCCCCTGCACGGCATCTATGACGAGCACGACGATATCAGACCGGTGTATCGAATCCTTTGCTTTTATCGCGGATATCGTTTCAACCGCGGGTCCATCCTTGTTCTTTTTCAACCCCGCGGTATCTATCAATACCATCGGTATCTTGTTAATCTCGACCTTTATCTCGACGGAATCCCTTGTCGTACCGGGCATATCGTCGACCAGCATGATTTCGTTCCCGATAATATAATTTATCATGCTTGATTTGCCTGCATTCGGTTTTCCGGTAAAGACGAGTTTTAACGGCTTGCCCGTATTGTTCTGCGCATCCGGGAACCCGTCCGGGTTCGCCTTCAGGTAACCGGCTATCGCGTCCATGACGGTATCGACACCATACCCATGCTCGGCGGATATCGCAAATGCATCCCGGAACCCGAGCCGGTAGAAATCAGCAACAGCGGAAGGGTCGTCCGGCTTATCCATCTTATTTACCGCAAGGAAAACCCGTTTGTTTATTTTCCTGAGCCAGTTCGCTATTTCATGGTCGTACGGCAGCACGCCTGCCTGGTAATCGCATACCAGAATGACGGCGGACGCCTCCGCTACGACGGTTTCGACCCTTTTGTTTATTTTAAAATGTATATTGTTCTTATCGTTTGTAAGTCCGCCGGTATCGACGATATCAAACGGTACACGGTTCCATTCGACCGTATCGTAGATGGTGTCCCGCGTGGTACCGGCCAGATCCAGTACTATGGATTTTCTTCTTGAAATCATCCTGTTGAATAAACGCGATTTACCGACATTCGGCCTTCCGACTATTGCGACGAGGGGGTTCATTTTTCCAGTCCTATTTCCCTGAGAAAGCGTTTGTCTTTTTTCCAATCTTCCTTGACCTTGACATAGAGCTCAAGATACACCTTCGTTCCCAGCAGTTTTTCCATATCCATTCTGGCCGACGTTCCAATCTTTTTCAGCATCGAACCACCGGCTCCTATCAATATGCCCTTCTGGGACGTTTTTTCCACATAGATGGTAACATATATCCTGATTATCCTCTCCCGCTGGGTTTCATCGAACTTATCGACAACGCAGGCAACGGAATACGGTATCTCCTCCCGGGTGAAATTAAACAGCTTCTCCCGCACAATCTCGGCGACCAGCTCCTTTTCATACTTATCCGTTATGGTATCCTCGTTGTACAGCATGCCGTCATTCGGCAGATACTGCTTCAGTTCCTTCAGGAACACATCAACGCCTTCACCGGTAACGGCCGACACCGGTATTATAGCACCGTACACGGTTTTATCCGCATAACTCCCTATAACGGGCAGAAGTAAGTTTTTATCTTTCTTCAAATCAATCTTGTTTATAAGTACCATCTTTGGTTTATCATGAATCTTTCCGAGTTCTTCCTCTATGGACTGCTCCCGGTCTGTAATAAAAGGCTCGACGATATGAACGATCACATCCGCGTCGTTCATGGCCGACAGGGTTATTTTCTTCAGCACCGATATAAACGGAGAACTCCTCTCTGTTTCCAACCCCGGTGTATCGATAAAAACAAACTGAGCATCTTGCGTCGTTAAAACACCATGTAATCTCTGCCATGTCGTCTGGGGTTTTGGTGAAACAATGGTAAGCTTTTCTCCGATCAGTTTATTCAGTAATGTAGATTTACCAACATTGGGCCTGCCTATAACAGCAATTACGCCTGATTTCATATTGACCTATAAAAGCACATATACACCAGTTTGCAAGGAATACAACCGGCGGGCATGAATATCCATGCATACACGTCATTGATTGAATAATCAAAATACTTGCATTGCGGTTTATAATTTTGTATATTTTTTAAAAAATAAGGAGGGAATTATGCCTGGTAACGTTGTAAGGGCTAGGGTGCCAATAACCATTTTCGTATAAAAACAGGGTTGGTCACGCACTGGAACAATACATCAACGGCCTCAAAGAAAAAAAGATATTGGGTGTAAAATGCCCTGCGTGCAAAAAAGTATATGTGCCGCCCCGTACCGTATGCGGCAAATGTCACAAACCAATCGATCAGATGGTGGAGATCGGTCAGGAAGGCGTACTGAAAAATTTTACGACAGCGCACGTGACTATAGCCAATGGGGAGATCACCGACGTCCAGCAGCCGTACATAATCGGACTGATCAAGCTGCCCGGGGCTTCCAGCCTGATCTCGGCTATTATAAAGACTTCTTCCGTGCCAGACGTGAAAACGGGTATGAAGGTGAAAGCTGTATGGAAAGAGACAACGCAGGGTGACTATAATGACCTTGCGTACTTCGAACCTGCATGACCATGGCTGAAACGGCCTTTAAAAAGGGAGGTATATATGAATGAAAGGGTTGCAGTAGTCGGTTATAAACAAACAAAACACACCTTTGACAGCCCTGTTGCGCGGGAAAGGATGATATACGAGCTTGTAAAGTCCTTGTTCAAAGACCTTGGCATCACCAGGGACGATATCGATACTTTTATATTTGCGAGCAACGATTTTACCGACGGCAGGACGATCTCCGAAGTCTACACGGTTCCTCGGATAGGATCTTTTATGAAGGACGAAACAAAGGTCGAGGCAGACGGGCTGAATGCGGCATTGTATGCTTACATGCGTATTCTGTCCGGGTTATATGAAACAGCCCTCGTTATCGGTTTCAGCATGGCGGGCTCGGAGTTCAGAGTTCCTCTCACACAGGCGTATACGCTTGACCCTGTTTACGAAAGGCCCCGCGGCATCATAAATTTCTATTCGACAGCGGCTCTTCAGGCAAGTGCGTATATGAAAAAATATAAATTTACCGATGAAGACCTTGCGAGGCTCACGGTAAAGAACCTCCAGAACGCAAACAATAACCCGTACGCAGCACGCAAGGAGCCAACGATCTCCGTAGAGGACGTCCTGAATTCAAAACCGCTCTACCTGCCCATCAGACAGGCACACGTATCCGCTTATGCCGACGGGGCATGCGCCGTGATCCTGTCGTCAAAAAAAGCGGCAAAGAAATTTACCGATAAACCGGTATGGATAGACGGTGTAGGTCATTCTATGGACACCTATTATATAGGTGACCGGGACCTTCTGGGAATGGAACACTTGTCGGCGGCAGCCAAAAAAGCGTATAAAATGGCCGGAATCAAGAACCCCAAAAAAGAGATAGATTTTGCAGAGCTCCACACGAATTTCGCTTCCGAAGAACCCGTATTCGCCGAGGCCATGGGGCTTTTTAAGCCGGGGAGCGGAAAAGATGTCGTCAAGAACGGAGATAGCGGAATAGGCGGTGCATTGCCGGTAAATCCATCGGGCGGTCCTCTCGGAGCAAATCCGATCAATGCGACAGGGCTTATACGGCTTGCCGAAGCGAGTGAACAATTAAGAAAAGAGGCGGGAAAGAACCAGGTTAAAGGCGCAAAAACTGCCGTAGTTCATGCACAGGACGGACCCGGCGCCCAGTTGAATACTGTTTTTGTTGTAAGGAGGTAAGCATGAAAAGAAATGTAGCAATTATCAGTGTCGGTTATAATGGCAGGTTTGTAAGCAAGAGGCCTGATATCAATATACCGGAGCTCATTCAGCCGGCGGTTGACGCCGCGATCGGCAAAACGAAGCTCAAGCATGACCAGATAGAGGCGTACGTCGTCGGTAATATGCACACATTCGAAGGTATAAATCAGCCGCACCTCTGGGCAAGCGATCATTTCGGCGGATCAAAAAAACCTGTTATGAGGGTTGCAACCGGCGGATCGACCGGGGCATCGGTTTACCAGGCAGCTTATTACCATGTTGCATCGGGCATGTACGACGTCGTTATGGCCATAGGCTGGGAAAAGCATGATGAAGGGGACGCACAGGTAGGGCTCATGGGAATACTCCTGCCCGAGGCTTTTTCTCTGTTTAATTTCGGTCCGGATATGAGCGAGGACAGGGGGGTAGCAGGACTCGGAGGCGGCGGTTCGACCGGCGGTGCGGCATTCCAGGCAATGTCCTACCTTACGAAAGCCCATGCAGGCATCGAAATTAAACAGCGGGTTGCGGCAATGATGCGGTCGAATGCGGCTAAAAACCCCTATGCCCATCTCCAGCAGCCCGGATGCACGGAGGCGGACATCGCAAAGACACCTATTATTTCATACCCCTTGAGGTACGGACATACCTGTCCGACATCCTGCGGTGCCATAGCGATGAT
This sequence comes from Deltaproteobacteria bacterium, assembly GCA_023489065.1. The sequence continues at coordinate 4,680 of JAMDCL010000047.1, forward strand.
CCTAGTATCGGAAGAAAAGGCAAAAAAATTCGGTATCACAGACAGGGTAGCATGGGTCAAAGGACTCGGCTCGGGCGCATCGGATGCAACAACGGGCAATATCATCGAAGGCCAGATTACCGATCCTGCCGAGCAGTACATGTGCAAGGTTGTTGCAAAAAAGGTATACTCCATGGCCGGGATAAAGGACCCGCGGAAAGACATTCAGGTGGCAGAGGTATATTCCGGTTTTTCACATCAGGATCTCATGTGGCCCGAACGGCTCGGCCTGGTT